>JAFRLD010000004.1 GCA_017431395.1 Bacillota bacterium
ACCTTCGAGGAGAATTCCTATAAGAAGGCCTATGAGATCATGAAGCTTTGCGGGCAGATCACGATCGCGGATGATTCCGGGATCGAGGCGGACGCGCTCGGCAAAGCCCCGGGGATCTATTCCGCCAGATACGCCGCGATGAGCGATGACCTGACCGAGGATCACGCCCCCGGAGAGGACAGCGACGATGAGGAGAACAACCGGAAGTTGATGCGGCTGCTTTCGCCGTTTCCTTATGAGGAGCGGACGGGGCGGTTCGTTTCGGTGATCACGATGGTGTTTCCGGACGGGGACTACATCACCTGCCGCGGGACCGTGGAGGGACATATACTGCTCGAGGAACGGGGCGAAGGCGGTTTCGGCTACGATCCGATGTTCGTTCCGGACGGATATGACAAGACGTTCGGAGAGCTTCCCGCAGAGCTGAAGAATCAGATCAGCCACAGGGCGAACGCGCTGAAGGAGCTGAAGCGAAAGCTGGAGGAACGGCTGGGATAAACTATGAAGGATTTCAAGGACCGATTTATCAGAATGTTCATCATGGGATTCCGGCAGCTGCAGGACCCGTATTATCAGGGGTTCGCGGCGCAGGTATCCTTTTATTTCGTTTTGTCGATCGTCCCGATCATCATTTTGATCGTGCAGATCCTGGGCCTGTTCAATATCAGTATGGGAACCGCCCTGTCACTTCTATATGGATATACAGGACATCAGATCTCTACGCTGATGGGCGGCCTGTTCGAATTCTCCTCGCTGGGCTTCGGAAATATCATCTACATCATCATCGCCCTCTGGGCGGGATCCCGCGCATCGTTCGCCCTGACCCGGATCGCCAATTATACTCTGACCGAAGGCGACAGCACCGGCAAGAACTATTTCGTCGAGCGGGTCCGGGCCATAGGGACACTGTTCTTTACCATCTCGACGATCGTTTTTTCCATCCTGATCCTCTGCTACGGTAAGCTGATCCTTTCCGGGGTCATCACCCTGATCGGAAGGGAGCCGGCCCAGTATGTGGACAGCATCTGGTTCTGGCTTCGCTGGCCTCTCGGATTCATTCTCTATTTCGGCATGATCGGCTTTAACTTCTATTTGCTGCCGACGGTCAAACGGCCGTTCCGCAAGGTCATTCCGGGAACCATCTTTGCCGCAGTGGGCATGTTGGTCGTGACATGGCTGTACTCCGTATACGCGGGCTCCCTGGCGAACTACGACATCGTCTATGGGGCGCTGTCTTCCGTCGTGGCTATGCTGATGTGGTTCTTCTTCCTGGCCTGGGTTCTGCTGCTCGGTGTTTTCTGCAACAAAGTCTGGGATGACACGAGCCAGCCCTTTAGCAAACGCAGACCTCCGGAGCACCTGATCATGGAACAGGAGTGGAGGCAGAGCAAGTTTGATACGGACCCGGATGAGTTCGGGATCGGCATCATCAAGGACATCCTGATGGGCGACGATCATCCGGAACCGGCGAAGGAAGTCGACTGGACGCCGGAGGAGGATGGTGCCAAAGCTGGTTCGCCGGAGGATGGCCCCAAAGCAGATCCGCAATAAAAAACCCTATGCAGATCATTGGCTGTTGATCGCATAGGGTGTTTGTTTTTTTGCCTATTTACACATTTTTACCACAGCAATGCTTATACTTCTTGCCGCTGCCGCATGGGCAGGGATCGTTGCGGCCGATCTTCGGGCTCTCGCGGCGCACCGTCTTGGAAGCTTTGTACTGCTTCACGATCTCGGCCATCTTCTCTTCACCGAGGATGTCGTTCCACTGGGGCAGGCCGTAGAGGTAATCAGCATCCGCCTTCAGCATGTTAAAGAACAGGGTCTCGGGCACGATCTCCAGGTGGACCGGAGAGGATTCGTCCAGATCATCCAGTTCATTTTTCTCTTTGATGCTCTCGTTGATGCCGTCCAGGAATCCCATGAAGATCACCGGCCGGACCTCATACTTCTCCGCGAGCTCGCCCAGCGTCCCGTCAAGGGGTTCCTCCGGGTGATCTAGGATGTCGCTGTAGATCTTCGTCTCAGCTTCGCTGTATTCTGTCCAGAAGTCGTCAAAAGTGGCTTTTGTCTGGCCTTCGATCAGTTTCGTCCATTCTTTGAATAATGTCATTTGATTTCCCTCCGTATTATAACAGTGTCTTCGCGATCTCCATCACATCGCCCAGAACGGCGCTTCCGGTCGGAAGCGGTCCCGCACCAGGTCCGTAGAACATCAGGTTGCCGACGGCGTTGCCTTCCACGAAGACAGCGTTGTATTCCCTGTGGACGCCGCTGAGCGGGTGGGTGTCGATGATCCGCATCGGGCGGACCTCATACTTCAGTGAACCGTCCTCCATGACCTCGGCGTAAGCGATCAGCTTGATCAGCTGATTCTTGGCGCGGGCATCTTCGATGTCTTCTGCGGTGACGCCGGTAATGCCTTTTGTCGGGATATCCTTAGGATGGACGTAATGGTCAAACATCAGCGCCATCAGGATGCTCAGCTTGTTGGCAGCGTCGATCCCCTCGACATCCGCGGTCGGATCCGCTTCGGCGAAGCCCTTCGCCTGGGCGTCCTTCAGGACTTCTTCATAAGGGAGTCCTTCGGAGGTCATTTTATCGAGGATGTAGTTGGTGGTGCCGTTGACGATGCCCAGCACCCGGTTGAATCTATTCGCCTGAAGACATCCGGTCAGGGCGGTCAGCACAGGGATGCCGCCTCCGACGCTGGCTTCGAAACGGAACTGGACGCCGCCATCTTCGGCTGCCTGCATCAGGCGGTGATAGTTCGCTGCGACGGCCGCCTTGTTCGCGGTGACCACATGCTTGCCGCTGCGAAGAGCCTGCTCGATCAAAGTGGCCGCGGGCTCGACTCCGCCCAGAAGCTCGATGACGATATCGATCTCAGGATCACTGAAGATCTCTTCGGGATCCGAGACGAACTGGTCACGGGAGACGGTGATATCCCGCTCTCTGTCGATATCTTTCTCAAGGATTTTCGTGATCCGGACGGGTGCGCCGACAGATCCTTCGATCTGATCCCGGTTCATCTCCAGTACTTTGTACGTGCCGGTGCCGATGTTGCCAAGGCCCAGCAATCCGATCTTGATCTCTTTCAAAACCATGCCCTCCATATGTTTCTTATTCTCAATAACGTTACTATTCTACACGATTTTTACCTATTATGCAAAGGCTGGTCCGTCCTTTTTCGCAAAACCTGCACATTACATGATATACTGATTCTGTGAACAGATCGAAGGAGGGCAAACTATGGCATTACATATCGTTCTGGTCGAACCGGAGATCCCGCCAAATACAGGAAACATCGCCCGCAGCTGCGCGGCCACGGGCAGTGTGCTCCATCTCGTGAAACCGCTGGGGTTCAAGATCGACGATAAGAGCCTCAGGCGGGCCGGGCTGGACTACTGGCCTTATGTGAAGGTGGAGGTCCATGAAAGCCTGGACCAGTTTTTGCGAAAATATGAGGACCGGCGGGACCGGATGTTTCTGGCCACGACGAAAGGGAAACACTATTATACGGATATCGAATACCGGGATGAGGACATGCTCCTGTTTGGCCGGGAGACGGCCGGGCTTCCGCGGGACTTCATCGCGCGGAATGAAGAACGCAGCATCCGGATCCCGCTTAGCGAGGATACGAGACTGCGGTCACTGAATCTGTCGAATTCCGTCAGCATCGTGCTTTTTGAGGCTCTTCGTCAGATGGGTTTCCCGGGATTGGAATAAATCTTGCATAAGCTCCTAAATCCCTGCCAAATAGTCTGGGATTGTGGTATACTATAATCGAAGCATTGTGGGTCTGAGGTGTATTGTTCATGAGTATGAAACTTGGATACGATCTAACAATTGAACAATCGCAAAAGCTGGTCATGACGCCGGAATTGATCCAGGCGATCAAGATTTTGCAGTTCAACATTCAGGAACTGGATACTTATGTGCAGGATCAGGTCCTGGCCAACCCTGTGCTCGAACAGGAACTGCCCGCTGAGGAAGAGAAGCCGGACCATGAGACGGTGGACGCAGAGACCAGAGAAGAGCGCTCCGCACCGGAGAAGCCGGCTGAGCCAGACTGGGAAGAATATATCCGGGGAAGCTACGAAGAGGGGCGAGATGGTCAGTGGGACCGGCAGTGGATCGAGCGGCAGGATGATGAAGCGGATGTCTTCGAAAGGTATGTGACAAGCGACATGACCCTTCCGGAGCATCTTCTGTTCCAGCTGCAGTTCGCCGTACATACGGAGGAGGATTCCAGGATCGGGGAGTACATCATCGAGTCTTTGGATGAGAACGGATACCTGACAACACCTACGAATGAGATCGCGCGTGCTCTGCAGGTCCCGGAGGAGCATGTGGATGACGTGCTCCGGATCGTGCAGGGACTGGATCCGGCAGGTGTGGGAGCACGGGACCTGAAGGAATGCCTTCTGATCCAGCTGGAGAGCCTGGGCGTGCTGACAGATGAGTTCCGGGCCGTCGTGATGGAGCATCTGGAGGACATCGCGAGCAACCGCCTGAACGTTATCGCGCGGACAGTGGGAGTCACGGTGGAAGAAGTGCAGCAGATGGCGGATGCGATCCGCAGGCTGGAGCCGAAACCGGGAAGACAGTTCTCTTCAGGAGAGGAGACGAAATATATCATACCGGATGTCATCGTAGAGAAGACGGACGATGGATTCACCGTTACGGTGAATGGGAGCAGCACACCGAGCCTGAGAGTCAGCTCCTATTACAGGAAGCTTCTGCATCAGGCGAAGGATGATGAACAGCTGTCGTCCTACCTGTCGGAGCGCGTCAATTCGGCGCTCTGGCTGATCCGGAGCATCGATCAGAGAAAACAGACGATCTACAATGTGGCGGAGGCGATCGTCCGGCATCAGAAGGAGTTCTTCGAGCACGGGAGCAAGTACATGAAGACGCTGACGCTTCGGGATATCGCAGAGGATGTGGGGATCCATGAATCCACGGTGTCCCGTTCGATCAACGGCAAGTACCTGCAGTGCTGCCACGGGATCTTCGAGCTGCGGCACTTCTTCTCCGCCGGGATAAAAGCCGGCTCCGGGGAAGGGGTCTCCTCGAGCAGCGTCAAAGAGTTCATAAAGGAGATCGTGGACGGCGAAGATCCGAAGAAGCCGTACAGCGATCAGGCGATCGTGGGAATGCTGACAGAGAAGGGCTTCGAGATCTCCAGGCGGACCGTCGCCAAATACAGGGACGAGATGAACATCCCATCCTCGTCCAGACGAAAGAGATATTGATCCTGTCTTAACGGGCAGGTCGATATATAGATAACGTATATCATATAACAATATTATTATTTGCAGGAGGAGTAACATGGCTATTAAAGTAGGAATCAGCGGTTTTGGACGTATTTCCCGTTTGGTTATTCGGTCAGCGATGAGCATGCCGGATATCGAGATCGCGGGCATTAACTATCGTAATGCTGATCTGGAGTATCTGGAATACATGCTCAAATACGACTCTGTATTCGGTCGCTTCCCGGTAGAACTGGGACGGTATGAAGGCGGACTCGTACTGAACGGCAAAGAAGTTCCGGTCTATAGTGAATCAAATCCATCCATGATCCCGTGGGATTCTTGCGGCGCGGAATACATCGTGGAAGGTACCGGCGCATACAACACTGCAGAGAAAGCACAGCCGCATATCGATGCAGGCGCGAAGCACGTTATCATCACAGCCCCGGCGAAGGACGATTCTCCGACATTCGTCTGCGGCGTCAATCTGGAAAAATACACATCTGACATGAAGGTCGTTTCGAACGCATCCTGTACGACGAACTGCCTGGCACCGATCTGTAAGGTCCTGGAGGACAATTTCGGGATCGATCAGGGCCTGATGGCAACGATCCACGCGGCGACATCCAAGCAGGTCACCGTCGACAAGAGAAACATGAAGGACTGGAGAATCGGCAGATCCGCATTCAACAGCATCATCCCGACAACGACCGGCGCAGCCAAGGCGGTTGCTAAGGTCATTCCGTCCCTGAAGGGAAAAATGACCGGTTTCGCCTATCGTGTTCCGACCAATGATGTCTCCGTCGTCGACCTGAACGTTATGCTGAAGAAGCCGACCACGCTGGATGAGATCAATGCGGCGATGAAAAAAGCTTCCGAAGGAGAACTGAAGGGCATTCTGGAATACGTCACCGACAAGTGCGTCACCATCGACTTCGTAGGCGACACGAACACTTCGATCTTCGACGCGACCATGGGTATCGCGCTGAACGACAAGTTCTTCAAGCTGATCGCATACTATGACAATGAGTTCGGTTATGCGACCAAGGTCCTGGAGCTGATCAGACACATGTACAGCGTAGACCACAAGGACGAGAAATAAGTTATCGTCAGACCGATATTTCCTATATAACACAGGAGGAACAGATATATCATGAAGAAAACAGTCAGAGATATCGATGTTGCCGGCAAGAAATGCCTGGTCAGATGTGACTTCAACGTCCCGATGAAGGACGGCAAGATCACCGATGATTTCCGGATCGTGTCGGCGCTTCCGACGATCCAGTATCTCATTGAGAACAAGGCATGCGTCATCCTTATGTCCCACATGGGCAAGCCGAAGGGCGAACCGAAACCGGAGCTGTCCCTGAGACCTGTCGCTGAGCGTCTGACCGAGCTGCTGGGCCAGGAAGTGAAATTCAGCTCCTGCCCGACCGTGGTCTGCGATCACATCAGAGAGACCGCAGCTGCTCTGCAGCCGGGCGAGGTGATGCTGCTGGAGAACACCAGATACAGGAAGGAAGAGACCAAGAGCGAAGAACCGTTCACGGGCGAACTGGCATCTCTCGGAGAACTGTTCGTCAATGATGCTTTCGGTACAGCCCACAGAGATCACAGTTCCACCGCTGGTATCGCCAGATACCTGCCGACCGTTTCAGGATTCCTGATCGAGAAGGAAGTCAAGTTCCTGGGCGATGCCGTGGAATCCCCGGAGCGGCCGTTCGTAGCTATCATGGGCGGAGCCAAAGTCGGAGACAAGATCCCGGTCATCGAAAACCTGATGAAAAAGGTCGACACGATCATCATCGGCGGAGGAATGACCTACACCTTCTATAAGGCGCAGGGATATGAGATCGGAACATCCATCCTCGATGAGGACAGCATCGAGCTCTCGAAAGAACTTCTTGCCAAGGCTGAGCAGGCCGGAGTCAAGATCATGCTGCCGGTCGATGCGGTCGTGACCGATGACTTCGAAGCGAACAACGTGATCAAGACCGTCGCGGCGACTGAGATCCCGGCGGATATGATGGGCATGGACATCGGCCCGAAGACCATCGAGCTCTATCAGGCGGCGATCGCGGAAGCGAAGACCGTTGTCTGGAACGGACCGATGGGAGTCTTCGAGAATCCGAAGTTTGAGACCGGAACGAAGGCGATCGCTCAGGCACTTGCGGACAGCGATGCTGTGACCGTCATCGGCGGCGGTGATTCCGCAGCAGCGGTCGAGCAGTTTGGACTGAAGGATAAGATGACACACGTTTCCACCGGTGGCGGAGCCTCCATGGAATTCCTCGAGGGCAAGGTTCTGCCGGGCATCGCGTGCATCGAAGAAAAATAGCATATATTATTGTAAGAAAGTGAGGAAAGTGTTTATGAGAATCCCCCTGATTGCAGGCAATTGGAAAATGTTCAAGACAAAGGCGGACGCATCAGCCTTTGCAGAAGAGTTCAAAAGTCTCTACAAGGATACGGATGTGCAGGCGGCGATCTGTGCTCCGTTCACCGACCTTGATGTCTTAGTCGAGGCGTTCCGCGGTACCGGCATCGGCGTAGGTGCGCAGAACGTGCATTTCGCAGACGAAGGAGCTTATACCGGAGAGATCTCGGTAGCAATGCTCGAGGAGATCGGCGTGGACTTCTGCATCGTAGGCCATTCAGAGCGTCGGCAGTACTTCGCAGAGACGGATGAGACCGTGAACCTGAAGCTTAAGAAGCTGCTGGCGGGAACGATCCGTCCGATCATGTGCGTTGGAGAAAGCCTGGAGCAGAGGGATGCGGGAGCGCTCTTTGATGTAGTGCGTACACAGCTTACCGATGGACTCGCCGGGATCCCGGCAGAGGATGTTCGCCGGGTCGTCATCGCTTACGAACCGATCTGGGCAATCGGTACCGGCAGAACAGCTACCCCGGAACAGGCAGAAGAAATGTGCGCATTCATCCGCCAGGTCCTGATCGAACTGTACGATGAGGATACCGCAGACGAGATGATCCTGCAGTATGGCGGCAGCGTGAAGCCGGCGAACGCGACCGAGATCATGAACATGGATGAGATCGATGGAGCTCTAGTCGGAGGAGCGAGCCTGAAGCCCGCAGACCTGATGGCGATCATTGATTTTTAAGGAATACCAAAATATAGGAGGAAATTGAAGATGGCTTATATCGAAGATGTTATCGCGAGAGAAGTACTGGATTCCAGAGGCAATCCGACCGTAGAAGTTGAAGTTTTGCTTGAGGATGGTTCCCTTGGCAGAGCGATCGTTCCGTCCGGCGCATCTACCGGTGTGCATGAAGCAGTCGAGCTCAGAGACGGCGACGAGAGCAGATACCTGGGCAAGGGAACACTGAAGGCGGTCGAGAACGTCAATGACATCATCGCAGAGGAGATCCTCGGATGGGAAGCGACCGATCAGATCGGTCTGGACAAGCTCCTGATCGAGCTGGACGGCACAGAGAACAAAGGCAAGCTCGGCGCCAACGCCATCCTGGGCGTA
>JAFRLD010000035.1 GCA_017431395.1 Bacillota bacterium
CGATCTTCATTTACGGCTGCGAGGCGATTTGCTTCAGTCCGGCTGCTGCGCTGGTCTTTCTGATCGCTTCCGTCATCGCCCATATTTTCTCCGGCGAGATGGGGATCTACCGGGAGCAGCCGACAGACCGGATCATCTGGAAGGTACTCTGAAGAATACCCTCCCCTGTTTCACCGTCAGGCTGTATCCGCGCGGGAACTGCACGGTCTTCGGGGCCTGCTTCTTCATGATGATCGCATCGGCTGCGCGAAGGCGTTCTTCCGAAATATCACTCTCGAGGCCGATCTCAGCGAAGGCTCTTGTGACCACCCGGTGGCGGATCGCCTCCGGCTGCGAAGCGAGGCCCGCCCTGTCCAGGACCACCAGGCATGGATCAGCGCCGCCTGCCGCGTTTCCGTCGCCTTCCGCGTTTCCGTAGCTTTCCGCGTTTCCGTCGCCTTCCATCACGGCTCCATCTGCATCCTCGATCCGAAGCTGCGCATACGCTGCATCCACCTGCCGCCAAAGGTATTCCTTATCCGCCGCGGCGATCCGGCCGAGGCGAGCGAGCGTTCCGATGATGTTTTCGTTGTACTGCGCGAGCACCGGCAGCAGCTCCAGACGGATCCGGTTTCTCGTATAGACCGGCTCCAGATTGGTGTGGTCGATGACGGGCTCCAGTCCGTTTTCCTCGCAGTATGCTTCGATCTCTTCCCGCGGCACATCGAGCAAAGGCCGGACCACCGGGATCCCCCGCTCCATCCGATGATAAGCGATGCCGGACAGGCCGTCGGTCCCGGTCCCGCGCAGGATCCGGTGCAGGATCGTCTCCGCCTGGTCATTGGCGTTCTGGGCGACGACGATACGGACGGCACCGGAGCTACCGGCCTGCTCGGTCCCGGCGGTTTCCCGTCCGGCTGCTTTCTCCGTCTCGGCGGTTCCCTGACCAGCTGCCTCCTCCGCCACCTGGACGAACGCGTCATAGCGCGCTTTGCGGCCGGCTTCCTCGGAGGTCATCCCAAGTTCCTTCGCCATGGCATTACAGTCCACAACGAAACTGCGGCATGGCAGGACTCTGGGTGCGCCGGCTCTGGCGGGCGCACTTGCTCCAGCCTTTGCACAAAGTTCTTCTACGTAGACCTGATCCCGCTCCGCCGCGCCCGGCCGGAACTGATGATTGATATGGACCGGATGGATGGTCAGGTCGAACTCCTCCGCGATCCTTAGAAGCACGTGAAAAAGGCAGACCGAATCCGGTCCGCCGGACAGGCCGAGGACGATGTGGTCACCTTTATGGATCAGGTCATGGGACCGGATCGTTTGTCGCACTGTATCGATCAGCATTTTTCGCTCCTTTGATTTTGTTTGAGGCGGAGGACATTGTTTATTCTCCGAACCGGTTGACGATCATGGCCGTCTGCTCGTTTTGCATCCGGTGCGCCCGGTAGGAATAGAAGATGTCCGCATTGCACATGGTGCAGACATTGGATACCGCGATGCGGTCCGCTCTCACCCCCGCTTCCAGAAGGGTCATCCGGTTCGCTTCTCTCAGGTCCAGATGGTATTTACCGGATGGATATCGCCGGAAGATCCTGTCCGCGGCAGACCTGCCCCACTGGTCCGAAAACTGGTCATACACCTCATCGCCCATTTCATAACAGTCCACACAGATCCCGGGGCCGATCGCGGCATATATATCCTGTGGATCGCTTCCGAACCGTTCGGACATGCGCCGGATCGCTTCCGCGGGGATCTTACCGAGTGTCCCTTTCCAGCCCGCGTGTACAAGGCCGATGGTTTTGCGCACGGGATCCGCGATGTAGACCGGCGGACAGTCTCCGCCAAAGGCTGTCAAAAGCACGTCCGGAAGGTCCGTGACCAGACCGTCGATATCTCTTCTGTGGGCAGGCTTCTCAGTTCGCAGGATCGGACCAAGGTCCTCCGGCGTGACTACATAGACCCGGTTCGTATGGGTCTGGTCCGTGATGGATTCGTGCTCGATGGACGATCCCAGCTGGTGGGCCAGCTTATCCCTGTTTTCGAAGACCACCGGGGCAGCCTCGGCAAGATCCTCATGATTCATGACGACGACCCTGAGGCCTTCCTCCCCTTCGCCTCGCTGAGCATCGAAGGTCCGGAATCTGGTCGAATACAGATTGGGGACTCCCAGGCGGTCCAGCAGATCAACGGACAAATAAGGGATCTGCTCTGTATGGAGGTTGAATACTTTTTTCTGGTCGGAATACTGTATCTTCATAGTCTATGGGATCGCGATCGGGTCCACCGTCCGCAGGATCGCGTCGCCGATCCCGCCGGTCCCGTTGTTCATCAGAATGATCAGGTGTTTGTCGTCCACAAAACAGCTCTCGATCTCGCCGATCGGCACATTGTAACTGCCGAGATAGGCTCCGTCTGAGGTCCGGTACAGGTCGATATAGCTGGTGTTTCCGGAGACCCAGGTGCAGACCAGGGCGACGCCGTTATAGGCGCCGATGTCCTGCGCGTGGTTATAGCGGGCCCGCTTCCAGATGAATTTCTCCACATTAAAGTCGTCGTCGCAGACGTAGATCTCATTGCCTTTGGACAGATAGTATTTGTTGTTGCTGTCATCATAAGCGATGCCGGAGGTCACCTTTGGCAGGGTGAAGTCCTTCTCGAGGGCGCCGGACTCAGGGTCATAAGCCGAGCATGAGGCGGACCGGATCTGGCGATGGGTCTTGACCGTATAGATCAGGTCCGTGTTCGGGTTATATGTGCTCCCGTTGGCATGGCCCATGCCGCTGATGCCGGTAGCCCCCAGATACTCGCCCTTATTGCTGTAGGATACGAGGGCGCCTCTGCTGCCTCCGTGATCGACATACGTCACAACGTACTTGTCTCCCACGAGGCTCATGGACTGCGGGACGCTCGCGCCTCCGCTGCCGGAGATGTGCGTTACGATCTCCAGGTTGGAACCATCCAGGGTCATCAGGTTATGGCCGGAGCCGTAACTCTCTGCGCTCGCCGCCGTGGACTTGACTTTTACCGCCTCGGAGGGTTCGCTCTCGATCTGGTCTTCGCCCACGGTCGCGGTCGCCTTTAACTTGTATTTCGCCTGATCCCGCGGCAGATCCACAGCGATCGTTTCCCCGCTGAATTCCGCGTAATCCTTGTATCTTTTTTTCGCCGGATCGTATTTGCGAAGCACATAGCCTTTGGCATATTCCACCGGCTCCCAGCGGAGGGTCGCTGTCGTATCCGTCTTCTTCGCCAGCTTCATCTGCGGGGTGTCCAGCGCATCCGGATAAACGATGACCTGCACGGTCTTCTCTGCCGCCTTATACTGATCCCCCTCGGCTACATTGATGGTCACCTTCGCCCGTCCATCCGAAATGAACCGCATGATCCCATTCTTCGAAACGGTCACGACGCTTGGATCGCTGGAGGTATATGTGATATTTCCGTGCGCCTCGGCTTCGATCGCCCTCTTCTTATCTTCCAGGCCGATGTATCTGTCTTTTTCCGTCTCGACCTCCTGCCTCAGTTTGTGGGTCTTGACGTTTTTAGACGTGGCAGCGGAAAGTCCGCCGATCTGATTGATCGCCGTGACCGTCACCCGGTATTCCTGGTCCAGTACATCCAGTTCGATCTTGCAGAACGGATCTTCCGACAGATAGATTTTCGGACGCATCCCGGTCTGCTGCAGGAAGATCTCATACCCCTCCGCATCTGCATCGTCCCAGCTCACATCAAGCGCGGTCCTGTTCTGATGTACCGTCAGGCCCGTCACCTCGTACTGTACGGTGCTTGCCATACTGGTGAACGCCATCGTTCCGAGCGTGGCAACACAAGCAGCGACCATGAAAACCACCGCGGCCGCGTACTTGATCTTTATGTGCCGGCCCTGGAACAGGCCTCTTGTGAACAGCTCTTTAAGACGTTCCAACGCACTTTCCTCCGATTCTATTATACTTGTTTCATGCCCTTCGGTCAAACAATCTGGACCTTTCTTGTCCAGATTGTACTTTTTGTGTTTTTTTGTCCCAGCCTATACCAAATGTTGTGTTTTTGAGGTATACTATGTCCTGAACCGTTTTAGAAAACAACACTCATTATTTATACAGGAGGTACGTTATGGCAGTTACGATCACAGGGAACGCAGATCCGAGAGAAGCTCAGGCTTACGTCGATTATCTGGAGGAGAAATACAACCGCAAGCTGGAGACGCTGGACATCAACATCGATGGCGAGTATGCGGATCTGAACTACAAATTCACGAACGTCCCGTTCGAGCGCATCCGCCGGATCACCGGCTATCTGGTCGGTACCATGGATCACTGGAATGATGCTAAGACCGCGGAGGAAGCGGACCGCGTCAAGCATTCACTGGGTACACCCGGCGAGATGGAGCAGTTGAGCTAGTATAAGTGATAAGCGACCACGGGGCTGTTGCAGATGCAACAGCTCTTTTTGTGTGCTGATGATTCGGTTCATCTTCCGAAAGTTCAGATGCCTTCGCGCGCTACTCTGGTACGACCTGTGGCCATCTTCCCTGAGAAACCCGAAAAACGACACTTCGCGATTCGCATGGTTGAGAGCAGGTCAAATCGCGAATTCTCTTCCGACAAGGCTCTAGCACGACCTGTGGCCATCTTCCCTGAGAAATCCGGAAAACGACGTTTCGCGATTCGCATGGTTGAGAACAGGTCAAATCGCGAATTCTCTTCCGGCAAGGCTCTGGCACGACCTGTCGTCATCATTCTCGAAAAGCCTGAAATACGATATTTCGCGATTTGCACCTCTGAGAATGGCTTGGATCGCGTAATCTCCTTTTCAAGAAGACACGCCAGTTGTGCTGCGCAGCGATTATTCAGCCGGGAATACTGCCCGTTCGCGATTTCATGCTTCCCAGAGGGGGATAATCGCGAATCGTCGTTTTAGATGGGCAACCCCCGGTTATCGGCATCCCGGGCAACCGCCGGTTATCGGCATCCCGGGCAACCCCCGGCCATCGGCACCGAGAAATGAACCGCCGCACTTAGTGTGATTTACGCCCTTTTTTCTGCTGGTAAAGCCCTCTTCCCATTCCCCGCCCTTTCATGTTATACTAATGGACGGAAGGACCAGCCTTTGCATAGGCGGGGCGGTCCGTACCGAAATACCCGTAAGCGAATAGAAAGGAGCGTGCCGCGAGCCGCGCGACAGAACGAACGATTATGTACAAAAATGCATTACGAGCCGCCTGGGCTGAAATCAATGTAACCAACCTGGACTTCAACATCCGCAAGATCCGTGAGAAAGTCGGACCGAACCGCAAGATCACAGGGATCATCAAGGCGGACGGATACGGTCATGGCAGTGTGAAGGTCGCCGATGTCCTTCGCGCCAATGGAGTCACATCCTTCGGTGTAGCTACCCTGTCAGAAGCCATCCGCCTGAGAGAGGCAGGCTTCACCGCCGAGGAGATCATGGTCATCGGACTTACACCGGATCCGTACGTCGATACACTGGTCGAATACGATCTGACCTGTGTGACCGGAAGCTACAGTAATGCGAAAGCGATCTCCGATGCCGCCGAGAAGGCAGGCAAGGTCGTGAACGGATACATCGTATGCGATACCGGTATGGGCCGTATTGGGTATCAGCCGGAAGATCCGAAGGCGGTCGAGGAGGCGGTCCAGATCAGCCGGCTCCCGAACTTCCACGTGCAGGGGATCTTCTCCCACTTCGCGACGGCGGACGCAGCCGACAAGACATATGCTTCCATGCAGGAGTCCAGATTCCTGGGATTCTACAAGAAGCTGATCGACAGAGACATCAAGATCCCGTTCCGGACGCTGGCCAACAGCGCGGCCATCATGGAGATCCCATCGGCCCACTTCGATCAGGTCCGCCCGGGCATCATCCTCTACGGATGCTATCCTTCGCATGAAGTTGACAAGAACCAGCTGGAGCTTAAGCCGGCGATGTCCGTCAAGGGCAACATCGTCCACCTGAAGAAGGTCCCGGCCGGCACCACCGTCAGCTATGGACGCAGATACACGGCTACGAAAGAAAGCCTGATCGCCACCGTTCCGCTCGGATACGCGGACGGCTTCCCGCGCCCGTACTCCATGAAGGGCAAGGTCATCGTCAATGGCGTCGCCTGCCCGATCGCAGGAAACATCTGTATGGACCAGTTCATGGTCGATGTCACGAGCGTACCTTACGTTCGTCCTGGCGATGAGGTCACCATCATGGGCAGAGACGGCATCCACGAGATCCTGGCAGATGACATCGCTGATGCCACCGGCACCATCAACTACGAGATCGTGTGCGCGTTCGGACAGCGGCTGCCGAAGGTATACGTCTATTAACGAAATGGGGCGGACGGTCAGAACCGTCAGAACGGTCAAATTCTCAGAACCCAATAAACAGCTTACGAACATACACGAACCCTGCATGACGGATCATGCAGGGTTCGCGCTTACTATGGAATGTTAGGTATGTAGAACCACCAGAAGTCACTCCTCAGAAAACTCCTGATGGGATCTTATCAGGCCGATTTTCTCGCCAAATGCATGGCCGGCTGATTCTCGTTACGCTCTTCAAGAAGCGCGGACATTCTCTGATAGCCGGCTTCGAAGGCATCGATGTTGAAGCCCGCGATACTGGCGGAGAAGTTCTTCTCGATCTCCGCTCTGATGGCAGGTGCATGGACCTTCGGCAGCAGCCGGGTCAGCGCTCCCAGGATCACGATGTTGACTACGAATGGTTTCCCCATCTCCTCTGCGATCTCCGTCGCAGGGATCCGGTAGTGGACCGGATCATCCGACTCAACCAGTGTGCTGTTGATGAGCACGAGCCCGTCTTTCGAAACCTCCTCGCTATACTTGTCGAATCCCACCTGATTCAGTGCGATGAACACATCCGCCGAGTCCACCTTCATATAGTCTATTTCTTCATCAGACACGACGACCTCCGCCTTGCAGGCGCCGCCCCTGGCTTCCGGTCCATAGCTCTGGGTCTGTGCAATATTGTAGTCTTCTCCCAGGCCATATCCTTTTGCCAGCAATACGGATGCCAGAATGACTCCCTGTCCTCCTGCACCTGCGAATCTCACGTTGATCCTCATCTTCTCGGTCTCCTTTCGCTTTTTCCCTGTTCTCAGTTAAGCTTCTACGTCGATCGCTCCGTCCGGGCAGAGCCTCTCACACATCCTGCAGCCGACACAAGTTTCCGGATCCTTCACATCCGGCATAGCCGTACCGTAGTTGTTACGTTTCTTGGATTTAACGAATATCTTCTTAGGGCATGCGTTGAGGCAGATGTTGCAGCCTTTGCAGCAGGCCTTATCGATCGTGATCTGTGACATTACCGAACCCCCTCTGCTTTCAGTTTCGCCTCGACCCGTTCCAGATACTCAGAGGCTTCCGGATCATAGTGCAGGAGCCCGATCGGGATCTTGCCGTCTTTCAGGTCCGGCAGGCTACTGCCCGCAAGCTGCTCTTTTTCCCCTTTGTACACATAGGTCCCCTTCTTGTATCCGTCCATGATCTTCGAGGGCTCTTTCTCTCCGTAGACATTCTTACCGGCCTGGACCGGGCACTGGGACAGGACCTCGATAAAGGAGAATCCTTTGTGCGAGATGCCTTCCGCGATCGCCTTCTCCAGCTGGATCGGATGTGCCGTCGTCCATCTGGCGACATGGCTTGCACCGAGAGACGTTACCAGCCTGCAGCTGTCGATCGGCTCATCAATGCAGCCGAACGGGGACGTCTTCGTGCGCGCTTCCTTCGGTGTCGTCGGGGATTTCTGTCCGCCGGTCATGCCATAGATATAGTTGTTGACCATGATCACCGTCAGGTCGATGTTTCTCGCTGCCGCATGGAGCAGATGGTTGCCTCCGATGGCTACGCAGTCTCCGTCACCGGTAAAGACTACGATCTTCTTGTTCGGCTGCGCCAGCTTCAGTCCCTCTGCGAATGCGATCGCTCTCCCATGCATCGTGTGCATGACGTCAAGCTTGTAATAACATGGGATCCAGGAGGAGCAGCCGATGCCGCTGACGCAGGCGATGTCCTCGCGGATCCCTAGGCGTTCGAACGCCTCGATCGCTGCGTACTGGATGATTCCGTTGCCGCATCCCGGGCAGAACAGTGTCGGGAGGGATTCCGTCTTGATGTATTTCTCGTAGAGTTTATTCATCGATGCCCTCCTCCTCCAGGATCTTATCCAGCAACTCTCTCGGTGTATGGATGTTGCCGCCGCACTTCGGCATGGAGATGACCTTCTGGTGCGTCAGCGCGCGTTCCACCTCCCGGCAGTACTTCCCGACATTCATCTCCGGTACGATCA
>JAFRLD010000036.1 GCA_017431395.1 Bacillota bacterium
ATCAATTCTTATAGATAGAAATCCACTAAGCAATGAACTGAACAAAGGAAGGAATCCAATTATGTGGAAGACCATGGATGAGGCAACGCTTAAAGCGAAGAAAGTCGCTGACCTCAGAGAGATCGCCAAAACGTTTGGGTTAGAAGGCTATGCCAAAATGAAGAAGGCGGAACTCGTTGCCGCGTTGATGATGGATGAGCCGGAAAAGAAAGAGCCGGAGAAGCCGAAGGCAGAGAAGGCTAAGAAGGCTGAGAAAGCTGTGCCGGAGAAACCGGCGGAGGAGAAGCCGGCGGAAGAAAAGCCGGCCGAGGAAAAACCGGCCCGGCAGTCCAGGGCGAAGAAGAAGCCCGCAGAAAAGAAGGCGGAATCTGCCGAAAAAAAGGCGGAACCTGCCGAGAAGCTGGAACGAAAGAAAGCGTCCCGTCCGGGCCGTAAGGCAAAGACGGACAAAGCCGCTGCCATAGCGGATCAGTTTACCCAAAGAGCAGAGGAGACTGAAGCGAAGCATGAGGATCCGGAGAATGAGATCCGCTGGGATACCCCTGCGACGCCAAAGGGCAAGAAGAGCCGCAAGCCTCTGAAGAAAAAAGCGGCGAAGGCGGCCGCGGAAGAAACGGAAACCGCAGAACAGGCCAAGCCGGAACAGAACAAACCGGAACAGAACAAACCGGAGCAGGCCGAGAAACAGGACAACCGCTTCGAGACTGAGGGGATCCTGGATCTGTCGGATGACGGGTTCGGCTTCCTGCGGTTCAACAATTTCCTGACCAGCGACCAGGACATCTACGTGTCGCCGGCCCAGATCCGCAGATTCAACCTGAAGACCGGAGATAAGATCAAGGGCATCTGCAGACCGCCAAGCGCAGGGAATCGTTTCGGAGCACTGCTATATGTGGTCTCAGTCAACGGGGACGAGCCGGGCGTGGCGATGAGAAGACCCGACTTCGGCACACTGACGCCGATCTTCCCGAACGAGAAGCTGGTGATGGAGGAAGGAAGGGATCCGTCTTTGAGGCTGATCGATCTGGTAGCACCGATCGGCAAGGGCCAGAGAGGTCTGATCGTAGCTCCTCCGAAGGCAGGTAAAACGGTCCTTCTGAAGAAGATCGCCAACAGCGTTGAGAAGCATTACCCGGATGTGGAGCTGATCGTTTTTCTCGTGGACGAGCGTCCTGAGGAAGTCACAGATATGAAGCGCAGCCTCCATAACGAGACCAGCGAAGTCATCTACTCTACATTCGATGAGATGCCGTCCCACCACGTGAAGGTGGCGGAGATGGTGCTTGAGAGAGCGAGAAGGCTGGCGGAGCATGGCAAGGATGTCGTGATCCTGCTCGATAGCATCACAAGGCTGGCCAGAGCCTACAACCTGGTCGTACCGGCATCCGGCAAGACTTTGTCCGGCGGATTTGATCCGGGGGCTTTGCATAAACCGAAACAGTTCTTCGGTGCGGCGAGAAACATCGAAGAAGGCGGCAGCGTCACCATTCTGGCGACGGCCCTCGTGGAAACGGGCAGCAGGATGGACGATCTGATCTACGAGGAATTCAAGGGCACGGGCAACATGGAGCTGCATCTGGACAGAAAGCTGTCCGAGAAGCGGATCTTCCCGGCCATTGACCTGAACAAATCCGGCACGAGAAGAGAAGACCTGCTGATGGATCAGAACGAACTCGAGACCGTCTGGTCCATGAGAAGGGCGCTGGGCAACAGGGATACCCAGGAGGTCACGGAGATGATCATCGACAATCTCATGCATACCAGAGATAACCGGACGTTCATCGAGGTGATCCAGAAATACCTGAACGCGAGATATATAGGATAACGGGATAGCAGAGAAAAATGGACCTGAAGAAAATATTCCTGAAAGACGCCTGCCCGACGAAGATGGGAGGACAGGCGGTCATGGAAGGCATCATGATGAAGGGGGAGAAGAAGACCGCGCTGGCGGTCCGGCTCCCGAACGGCACGATCCGAGTCGATACAGAAGAAACGAAGAGCTACGGGAAATGGATGAAGATCCCGATGATCCGCGGGGTCATCGCTTTCGTGGACTCTCTCGTTTATGGTACGAAAACGTTGATGCGGTCGGCTGAGATGCTCGAGGAAGAGGACGACGAAGAATACGAAGCCAGCCGGTTCGAACAGTGGCTGGAGAAGAAATTCGGCAGCAAAGGACTTTGGACCTTCATGCTGTATTCTTCGGTGGTCCTGGCCCTTGCTTTTACTATTGGCATTTTTATCATTCTGCCGACCGGTGTCGTGAACCTGCTGAAGTATGTGACGGACAGCGTGTTCTGGCTGAATTTCGTGGAGGGCGTTTTAAGGATCGCCCTGTTCGTAGCCTATGTCTGGGCTGTGTCGTATGTCCCGGATATCCGGCGCACGTTCCAGTACCACGGGGCGGAGCATAAGACGATCCATTGTTTTGAGAACGGGCTGGAACTGACCCCGGCCAACGCGCAGACGTTCCCGACCCTGCATCCCCGGTGCGGGACCAGTTTCCTGATGTTCGTGTTCATTATCGCATTCGCATGTCACTTCCTGCTTGGCTGGCCGAGCCTGGCGCTCCGGATCATTACCAGACTGCTGCTTTTGCCTGTCATCGCAGGACTTTCCTATGAGCTGCTCAAGTGGGCCGGGCGCAGCGACAATATCGTTGTGAAGGTCCTCAGCCTGCCGGGCCTGTATCTGCAAAAGGTCACAACGAAAGAGCCGGATGATTCCATGCTCGAAGTGGCTATTGCCGGCGTGAACGCATGTATGGATGACAAACCGGTCGGATCCTACCGGATCCCTAAGGCAGGCGCGGAAGCCGAAGATAATACCGGGGAAGAAATTGAAACTGAGACGATCCAGCTTTTGGATGAGGATATAGATGAAGACAAGAATACTGATTAGAGAAGGAGAATACCGGCTCGCCAAAGCAGGCTGCATGGAGGCGAAGGCGGATGCACAGGAGCTGTACTGTTTCCTGATGGGCATTGACCGGCTGCAGGTATTCATGAAAGCAGAAGAAGAAGCGGACGAGGAAGTCGAGCGCAAATATCTGGCGCTGATCGCCCGCCGCGCGGAGAGGATCCCTCTGCAATATATCACCGGAGTGCAGGAGTTCATGGGACACCGGTTCCGGGTGGATCAGAGCGTGTTGATCCCGCGGCAGGATACAGAGACACTGGTCCTGGAGGCGGCGAAGACCGTGCAGAACAACTCCCGGCAGAAACTGTCCCTGATCGAACGCCTTCGGGGCGGGAAAGAATGGGAACTCCTGGACCTTTGCTGCGGCAGCGGTGCGGTCGGGATCTCAATGGCAAAGATCTGTGACAATATCCAGCTGACCGGAACAGATATCAGCGGCGCGGCGGTAGCCATGGCGGAAACCAACGCCAAGTCCCTGCGCGTCAAAGCGGAGTTTCTGGTGGGGGATCTCTTCGAGCCTGTGAAAGGGAGGAAGTTCGACATGATCGTCAGCAATCCGCCCTACATCAAAACGAATATGATCGCGGTGCTCCAGGAAGAGATCAAGAACTATGAGCCCAGAGAGGCGCTGGACGGCGGCCGCGACGGGCTGGACTATTACCGGCGCATCATCAAGGAAGCACCGGAATATCTG
>JAFRLD010000005.1 GCA_017431395.1 Bacillota bacterium
ACCATTGCTCTACCGATTCCTCCCCCAGAAATTCCTCGTGAACAGAATAATGACGGTGAAGAGTTCCAGACGGCCGGTGATCATCAGGGCGCACAGGAACAGTTTCATGCCGGGATTATAGAAGTAGAAACTTCCGGTGTCGACGGCATGGGTGACGGCGGTGCCGGTGTTCGACAGCATGGCAATGGCCGTTGTAAGATTGGTCTCCATATCAAAGCCCTGTATGGACAGGATCAGACCGGAGAAGATGACCAGTCCGCCGTAGGTCAGAAGAAAGACGGTGATGTTCGAGACGATCGGGGCGGAGACTGCGCTTCCGCCAAGCTTGACCGCGATGACAGAGCGCGGATGGAGCCTGCGGATACAGTTTCTGGAGATCAGCCGGACCATGACCAGGATACGTACGACCTTGATGGAGCCGGCGGTGGATGCAGAGCAGCCTCCAATGATCATCAGGGTCAGAAGTATGAACTGACAGGAGACAGGCCAGACCAGGCCAGCCGCCTTCACATAGCCTGCTGTGCTGGCCATGCTTGATGTATGGAAAAAAGCTTCTACAAACGCATGGTGCAGGTCGTAGCCGCCGGTGCGCATAAGGCTGAAAGTGCAGAGCAGCGTGGCGCAGGCGATGATGGTCATGTAGGCCCGGAATTCAACATCCTTTAATGCCTGAGTGATCCGTCCGGTCACTACATAATGGTAGAGGATGAAGTTGATGGAAGCCAGGATGCAGAATACGGCGATGACCATTTCTACATAAAGACTGCCGATGGAAGCGATCCCTCCGGGGACGGGCGTCAGCCCACCGGTACTGATGCAGCCCAGTGTCGTGACAGCGGCTTCAAAGCAGGTCATCTTCCCGGAGAGCATCAAAAGGATGAATTCCAGCGCGGAAAAAATGAAATAGGTCAGATAAAGCATTCTGGCGGAGCTGCTGGCCCGTGAAGTCGTTTTCTGATAGACCGGACCGGGGGTCTCCGCACGGACGATCGTCTGACCGCTGATGCCAAGAGTCGGAAGCACGGAGATCACGAAGACCAGGATACCCATCCCGCCGAGCCAGTGGCTGAGTGCCTTCCAGAGGAACAGACTCGGTGAAGTGATCGCGTTTCTGAGGGCAGTCGAACCCGTCGTAGTCATTCCGGAGGTCGACTCAAAAAAGGCATCGACCCAGTTTGTGGTCACACCGGAAAGGTAATACGGGAACATGCCGATCAGGGAGGCGAGGAGCCAGCAGAGGGTTACGATCAGAAACCCGTCCCGGCTTCGGAAGCTGGTGTGATCCGAATGGAACAGCAGCGTGACCGCGAGACCGACCACAAGCGTCACCGGAGTACAGAGGCGAAAAGCATGTGCGGCCACTGTTTCTCCGGAAACCTCCGCGTAGATCCAGGGGATGAGCATGGCTGCGCCGATGATCAGGACGATCAATCCCAGTATCTTTATGAGTGCATTGTAGTTCGCTTTCTTTGATTTCATATATTCCTCTAATGCTCCCGCATCCAGTATCTCGGGGTCAGCAGGATGACAATAGCGTATAATTCCAGTCTGCCTCCGATCATCAGAAGGGACAGCAGGCATTTCGATAACCAGTCGAATCCGGCGAAGGTCCCGCTGAGACCTAATGCGCCGAATGCGTGACCGACGTTGCAAAGGCAGGCCGCAGAGGCATTAAATGCCGTCGAAAGGCTCACTCCTCCGAAGGTAAGGAGGAAGGCACCGCTGAACAGGGCCGATAAGAACAGAAACGGCATGACAGCGACACTGGAGACAGCATCTGCCGTCATACCCTGTCCGTTCATCCGGACGGTCTCAAAGAACTTGGTATGCAGCCGGGCAGAGACTCCATGGCGCACCAGCTTCAGCAGGATGCTGATCCGGGCGACCTTCAGCCCCCCTCCGGCGGAGGCAGTGCAGGCGCCGCAGAGCATCAAGAGCAGCAGGAGCATCTGTGCGAGCTCCGGCCACCGCCCATAATCCGCACTGAGGAAGCCTGTCGTCGATAAAAATGAAGCGCTTTCAAACAGAGCGTCACTGACCGCGCGTCCGGTGATCTGGCCACGGGCAACGGAACGGGATGCGGCGATCAGCAGGAAAGAGGAGGTCAGAAGCACTGCATACAGACGAACCTCGGAATTATGCATGAAAGCATAGATCCCGTTTCGGGGTCTTCTAAGGAACAGGTGATAATTGAGCCCGCTGATGATCATGAAAGCGCTCATGATCAGCGGGATACCGCAGCCCTCGAAGTGAGCGATGCTGTTATCATAGCGGGAGAAGCCGCAGGTGCTCACCGTCGACATGCTGTGGATCAGCCCATTGAACGGGGTCATGCCGCTGATCGTCAGCAGGATGGTCTCAAGCAGTGTCAGCCCGGTATATATCAGAATGATGGTGCGGATACTGTCGATCATCCGGGGGGAGACCTGCTCCAGCACCGGTCCATAATTATCCGGAGTGTTCAGCCTCTGTCCATTCAGACCAAGTGCCGGCATCAATGTGATGGCGATCAAAAGGATCGCGATGCCGCCGAGCCAGCCGGTCATGGATCTCCAGAAAAGGATCCCATGGGACAGATGATTGATATGATGAAGTGTCGTTGCCCCTGTCGTAGTGAAGCCGGAGCAGGACTCAAAAAAAGCCGACGAAGGATCCGAGATTACGCCGGTGATGATATATGGGAGTGCGCCAATGGCGGACATGATGATCCAAAGGATAAGGACGATGAGAAAACCATCCCCGATGTGGAGTTTGCCGGGCCTGCTTTTGCAGAAGAAACGGCTGCAGATGCCTGCCAGTATCACGATCAGACCGGTCCATAGAAACGGCAGATCTCCCTGCCATTCTCCGCAGATCAGGGATACGACAAAACTCAGGATCATAGCCAATCCCAGAACATAGAGAGCGATCCCGCAGATTCGGGTTACAGAACGAAAGACATGTGCCATGACAAATCACCTGCGGAACAGGAAATGAAGTCGGCTGTTGTCTTTTAACAGCTTTTCGGTACTGGAGATATCGCTGATCAGGCTGAGCATGATCACTCTGTCGTTGTCTTCGATGACCGTATCTCCGGTCGGGATGATCACATCGCTGCCACGGTGGATGGCGGCGATGATGATGCTCTTCGGAAGATCCAGATTCTTCAGAGGCACGCCGACAAAATCCATGTGGGAGCCGGCGATGACCTCCATGATCTCCGCCTGCCCCTGGATGAGCTGGGAGGAGAGGATCTTTTTCTTGCCCTGGACGAGACGTACGATGGTGCTGGTCGTGATATCCTGCGGATTCAGGACCATATCGATACCGAGCGCCGAGATGATCTCCGTGTATGTGGAACGGCTGACTTTGGCGATGACGTCTTCGATCCCTCTCTGCTTGGCAGTCAGTGCCAGCAGCAGGTTGTCCTCATCGAAGCCGGTGGCGGTCACGACAGCGTCCATGGAGTCTATATTCTCTTCTTCGAGGAGATTCATATCTCCGGCGTGGCCTCTCAGGACCATGACATCGTCCAGATGGGTCGACAGGTAGTGACAGCGGTCTTTATCCCGCTCGATGACCTTGACGGCCGCACCGAACTCGGACAGCATCTTCGCGAGGTAAAACCCGGTCTTGCCGCCGCCCATGATCATGACCTTCTGAAGGTCCGTATACTTGCCCCGTTCATGTACTTTTTTGTTCAGCTGCTGGATCGGTTCCTTCTCTCCGACGACATAAAGGAAGTCATCCTGCATGATAACATCTTCTCCATGGGGGATGATGACCTTGCCGTTACGGGAGATCCCGACGACCAGCATGTTAGGAAGTATATTCGAGAATTCGGGGATCGGCAGACCGATCAACTCCTTGTATTTGTCCGCTTTGAACTCCAGGAGGGAGATCTTGCCGCTGGAGAAAATACCATTGCTCAGGGTATACTTCTCCGCCAGATATTTATAGATCTCTACCGTGATCCCGAGGTCCGGGTTGACCACGTAGTCGATATCCATGTTTTCTTTGATGAATTCCAGCTGCTGCATGTGCTCCGGGTCACGGATTCGGGCGATGACCTTGCCGCAGCCGAGTTTCTTGGCGAAGGAAGCGATGACGATATTCGTCTCATCGTTTTTCGTCGTAGTGATCAGAAAATCATAGGAAGAGATTCCCATAGACTTCAGCGCGGAGATCTCCTTCGCGTTGGCGTTTACAGTCATGACGTCCATCTGTCCGCTCACCCTCTGAAGTTTGTTTTCCAGCGTATCGATGACGGTGACCGCGTTATCTCCGTCAAGGAGTGCTTTGGCGATATTGGTGCCGAGTTTACCGGCGCCGACGATAGCGACTTTCATTGTGATTCCTTCCTGATCTTCCTTAAACTTAATACATTGTACGACTTCCCGAAGATGAAATCAAGTATTGTCTGTTTTCGCATTTTTGGTAGCTTTCGGACCAGCTTTTGCAGTATACTGGTACCATTGGAGGGCAATATGGAGATCAAACGATTCATCGGTGGCATCCTCGAGGCCAACGGGTATGTGATCAGCGATCCGCAGAGCGGCAGCTGCTTTATCATCGATCCGGGATACAGGCCGAAGGTGTTTTCTCAATATATCGCAAAGGCTGGACTGGACCCTGCAGGGATCCTTCTGACCCACCATCACAGCGATCATACCGGGGCGGCGGAGCAGCTCAGGAAGACGCTTGGCTGTCCGGTCTATATCCACCGGCTGGATGCAGACCGGTATGGTGAGTGGACGGATGTATATCTGGATGGGGGAGAGACCCTGCATCTGGGTGAGGAACGGTTTCAGGTCCTGCACACGCCGGGGCACACGAAGGGGAGCATCTGTTTCCTCTTTCGCAAAAGCAGGGCATGCTTTACGGGGGATTTCGTATTCAACGTGGATCTGGGACGGACCGATCTCAATGATGGATCGGAGGAAGAGATGCGGCAGAGCATCCTGAATGTGGCGGATCGCTGGCCCGGAGACATGACCATTTATCCGGGACATGGCGATTCCTGCACCATGCGGACCGTACGGAAGATCAATCAGGAATTCATCGACATCGTAGCTAAGAGGTGATTTATGGCAATCAAACTGGTCGCACTCGACCTGGACGGAACAACCATCAATAATGACAGAGTCATCAGCAGGAGAAACCGGGAGGCGATGGCAAGAGCCGCGGAGCAGGGCGTGAATATCGTCGTTGCTACGGGACGACCGCTGGCCGCGCTCCCTCCGGACGTTTTTGAGATCGAGGCGATCCGTTATGCGCTGACTTCAAACGGGGCATCGATCACGGATATCAGGGAAAACACTACATTCTATGAGAACTGCCTTTCCCCGGTGGCGGTGCATGCGGCGGTGGAGCTCCTGAGACAGTATGATTATGTGCTGGAGACCTTCGTGAAAGGCACCGCCTATATCGAAGGCTGGTACTACCGGCAGGTGGAGGAGACCCATGACTGTTTCCGGGATGTGAATTACATTCTGAACACCAGAAATCCGGTGGATGATATTTACGCGTTCATGATGGAGCACGATGAGCACCTGGAGAACATCAATGTCAATTTCGAGAATCTGGATGAGAAGCCGGGGATGTATGAGAAACTGATCCAGCTTCCCGAGGCCACCATTACGAGCTCCTTTGATCACAACCTTGAGATCGGCGGGGCGACCACCAGCAAAGCGGAGGCGCTCCGGCAGATGGGGAAACTCCTCGGGATCGACCGCAGTGAGATGATGGCGATCGGAGACAGCCCCAACGACATCGCCATGCTCCTCGAATCCGGGACCCCGGTGGCGGTGGGCAATGCCAAACCGGAAGTCAAGAAGATCGCGGCATACATCGCGCCGACCAACCATGAAGACGGGGTAGCGGATGCGATCGAGAAATTTGTGCTTAGATGACTTATATAGTTCGTTCTTTTTTTGTGCTGCGAGGCTAGCAGGCCGTGTCTTCGCTAAGTCCTCGTCGCAGTGATCCGCGGAGACTCGCTCAAAGACAATAGAAACGCCAGGAAAACGCGCACTTCGTGCTCAAACAGTTCCTGGCGTTTTACTATTCTCTTTTCTCGCTTCGTCTGTGGATCGCCGCTGCTCCTGCGGAATCGCTCCGGACAGCCAGCTGGGCTCGCACCAATAAAGGTAAATTATGGATTGACAGCCATATAATGTCACTGTATAATTATTACATAATATGGTAATTATAGGAATTTGATAAAAAAGGGGCGTTATACATGGACAAAAGGAAACTGGGAGAGATCGGAGAGAACATGGCGGCGGAACTGCTGCGGAATAAGGGCTACGATATCCTGCGCAGGAACTATCGCTGCCGTCAGGGGGACGTTATCACGCAAATATTGATACAGACTAATTCTCGGGGGCATCCGCTGAACGTGTTGGTTTCAAGGCGTTTAGAGGATAAATGCTCCCGATACTCTTTCAAAAAAGTATCTTATCCCATCGACAGATTAAGGCTCGACAAATAATCCATTTTAGTATGTGTACATCTACATTATAGGAGTTTATACCAAAACAGGTGTAAACGTTCTTTAAA
>JAFRLD010000037.1 GCA_017431395.1 Bacillota bacterium
CCGGCATATTCAAGGTGCGCCGGGCATGCGCTCCTGCTCTGCGGCTCCCGGCGGGTCAGGGCGAGGGTTATTACCTCGCGTTCGCGAATATCTACCGGGCGTTCATGACAGCGTTGATGAAGAAGAGGATGGACCAGCCTTTTGCGGTAGAATTCCCGACCGCAAGCGATGGCATCGAGAGCCTCCGGTTCGTGGAGGCCTGTCTCGAGAGCTCCGGCGCCGGCGGAAAATGGGTGAAACTATAGACTGAAGAATATCAGGAGACAGGAGAAGCATGAAGCAGGAGACCATAGAACGCATCCGGAAGTTCACAGAGGACAGGGACTGGGATCAGTTCCACACCCCGGCGAATCTGGCCAAGTCCATCAGCATCGAAGCGAACGAGCTGCTGGAGTGTTTTCAGTGGAGCGATACGGATTTTGACCGGGAGCATGTGAAGGAAGAACTGGCGGATGTGCTCGTCTATTGCCAGAATATGCTGGACAAGCTGGAGCTGGACGAGGACGAGATCGTTAACAAGAAGATGGATAGGAACGAAGAAAAGTACCCGGTCGAGAAGGCCCGGGGAAGCGCGGCAAAGTATACAGAGTATTGATCAGGTTTAGAGTAGGGAGGAAACTGTCATGAAAACATTGATCGTGTATTATTCGCTGGAAGGTAATACGGAATACGCGGTGAACAGGATCACGCAGCAGATCGATGCGGACACGCTACGGCTGGTCCCGGTGAAGCCGTACAAGACTAAGGGGCTGCGGAAGTTTCTTTGGGGCGGCAGAAGTGCGATGATGGCAGAAAAGCCTAAGCTCCAGAAGTACGATGTGGACCTGTTCACGTATGACCGCGTCATCTTCGGCTTCCCGGTGTGGGCGTCCAATTTCACGCCGCCTCTCCGCACGTTCATCGAAGAAAACCGGGAGGGCCTCGAAGATATGGAGATCGCAGCTTTCGCATGTCAGAGCGGAGGGGGTGCAGAGAAGGCGCTGGCCAGACTTTGCAAATTCCTCGAGATCGACGAGTTCGAAGCTGAGGCGGTTTTCATCGACCCTAAGTCGAAGCAGTCTGCGGAGACCGATGAGGCGATCGATGATTTCTGTGATGAGCTGATCGAAAACGATGTGGAGTATGAGGATCTCGAAGCGGAGGAGTTCGAAGCGGAGGAGCTCGAAGATGATGAGCTTGGGCGCCTGCAAAAGCTGGCCGGCGCGGCCGGTGTAGCCGCTCTGAAGAGCATTGCTTCCATGGCCGGTCTGAAAGAACTCAGTGTCCTGGCCGACCTGGTCAGCGTCGAGGATCTGAAAAAGCTGGCGGGCCTGCCTTTGCCGCTCCTCGAAAAAGCCGTTGCGTCCGTGAAAGGGTTAAGAAACGGCGGCGGCAAAGGATTCTTCAGCCACTGGAATTATAAGAAGCACGCGAAATTCTGCACCGCGGTGTACCTGGGCCTGTACGCGATCGACATGACTCTGTCCTATATCATTATAAAGAAGATCCTGGACCGGCTGGATGAGAAGGAAGACCTGAAGGCGGCGGAGGATCCGGCGGCAGAGGGTTGAGAAAGTACGACATGCTATGGCTCGGGTCGCCAAAGCGGCGGCGTGAGATGGCCGCGGACAGCTTGAAGCGGTGCGACATGAGATGACCCGGAGCGCCGAAGCGGCGGCGTGAGATGACCGCGGTTGAAACTGCGGCGGCGTGACCGAATGGAGGAGTGAGATGGCGAGCGGCAATAAGAACGACCCGCTGTATAAGGCAGTGATGAAGATCTTCGATCCAAACATCGATTCCCCGGATGTGTTTTTTAAGATGGACGAGAAAGACGGGGTGCAGATCCTTCGCAAGTATGACAAAAGCGCGGGCGAGCCCGAGTATGCGGGAACGTATGAGATCCTTTATAAGACGGAGGACCTGGACCGGCTTTGCCTGATCATGACCAGAGTCGCGAACGAAAAGGATGTCCCGGCCTGTTTGCAATCCTTGACGGAGGAACTTGATGCCCTGATCATCAGCGAGTACGCTCCGGGCACACATGGTCGGATCTATCTGAAGCCGCTGCCCCAGACGGCGGTGGACCGGATCGAGGAGGAATACAGAAAAAAACAGAAACGGCGGAAGAAGAAGCTGCCGTGGAGGAAGTAGGGGATGTACTGAAAAAGGGAATACAGGATATGGGAAGCTGTTGCGTTGGGCAGCAGCTTTTTCTTTTTTTGGTCGGGACTGGGACAGGAACTCTCGCACTTGCTTTGATAACTGTAGCGACCCTCCGATATCTGCGCTGATCCGTACAGGAACTCTCTCGCACTTGCTTTGATAACTGTAGCGACCCTCCCATGTGACAGTACTTCGCGAATATCGGGAGATTTTGCAACATGGCTTGCAAAATTCGCCGAAATAATGGCGTTAGTTTCTCCTAACTATCAATATATTTCTAATAATGGATATTAATGGATACAAATTATGCCGAATTATGGATTATTATTGTAAAAATGCCAAATATAACCATGAAATCACATGCTTTTTCAGATCCCTTTAGAGAGATGGCAACAGTTAGGAATCACTAACCTTCTGATATCAATGATTTTTGCTACGCATGTTGCATTTTTGCGTCAAAATCAACTGTTAGTTATTCCTAACCCTTCGACTTGACCTGTTAAGCACCGGCTTGGTTATGAAAGGTTGTACCGGCAAGGCTCCGGCCTGTAGCTGGAGACCTTGATGCCTTGATCAACAGCAAGTAAGTGCCGAGCATGTACGGTCGGATCCATATGAAACCGCTGCAGGTGAGACCGCCGTAGACGAAACCGCTGCAGGTGAGACCGCCGTAGACGAAACCGCCGTAGACGGATTCCGCAAATCCTGCGGTGAAAATGCAAAAGGCTTCGCATCTGCTGCGATGGCAGAATCTATTGCGGAGGTCTATCATAGAGTCACAAGGAACGAAGAAACGAGAAAGATCTATTCGGAGCGATCCATTCGGAGTTTCAAGTAAGGGGTTTATCATATAAGGCTATTTGGAAAGGACGTGAAGGATATGTATAACAACAATTCGAGAACTGTGGCGGTCATTTCCTACATTACGTGGGTCGGCTGGATCATAGCGTTCGTGATCAGGGACAGGAGCGACCGGTTCGTGGCGCATCACCTGAATCAGGCGCTGATGATCAACCTGCTTAAGATCGCCGGGGGACTATGCGTAGTCCTGCCGCACGTAGGCGATTATGTGTCCTCGGCCGTTGGGGTCGCAGCCCTCGTACTGCTGATCATGGGAATATACCGTGCGGTGAACTGGAGAACAGATCCGTTGCCGTTTATCGGTGAGTTCCATCTGGTGGGATAACCAGAATAACAGGTCTACAGCACCGTCAGGATCGTGGGCACCAGCCGGTGCCCGCATAGTCTATGGATTCCAGCCGGCGCTCAGATATACTGGGCGCCGATTTCTTCAACGTGATCGACTTGATGCGCCAGCGGCTCGGCGCGAACCCCGTCCCCATCCAGCTGCCCATCGGTTCGGAGAACACCTTCCGTGGTCTCGTGGACCTGGTGCGGATGAAGGCGGAGGTCTACTACAACGACGATGGCACTGATATCCGGGAGGAGGACATCCCCGCGGACATGCTGGAGAAGGCGGAGGAGTACCGGAACAACCTCATCGAGGCCGTGATCGACCAGGAC
>JAFRLD010000038.1 GCA_017431395.1 Bacillota bacterium
ACATGATTTTTACAATTTCGCTTAGAAAAATTGTAAAAAAGGGGTCGAAACCGGCCTTTTTTTACAATTCCGAGCCGGTCCAACGGCTCGCGGCCTGCGGACCAAATCCCAGCCCTACACCCCCATATACTGAACCAGCTCCTCGCACGAAGAGACGATGTGCTCAGCGCCGCTGGCCTCCAGCTGCTCCCGGGTGCGGAAGCCCCAGTCGAAGCAGACGCAGTCGAGGCCGGCGCGGGAAGCGGTTTCGATATCGACTTCCGTGTCACCGAGATAGACGGCTTCCGAAGCCGTCACGCCCAGGGCGTCCAGGGCGCGCCAGAGCATTTCGGGAGCGGGCTTTCTGGGAACGTCAGGCATTTCGCCGATCGAGAAATCAAATAAACCGGGGAAATAATCATTGCAGAGATCTTTCACTGCCGGGTCCGCCTTGTTGGAGACCACGGCGGTTTTTATGTGGGAGCGGGCCAGCTTTTGGAGGAGCTCGGGGATGCCGGGGAACGGCCCGGTTTTGATGGCGCAATGGGAAGCGTAGTAGGGCTTGTAATAATCGATGATCTCGGTGATGGATCCGTCGTTCAGATCCACCTGGCTATGGTCCTGCGGGGTGCCGATGCTGAGGACGGTTTCCAGAGGCTCGCCAAGTTCCGTGGCCAGGGCCCGGGCAGCTGCTACCCGGATGCCGCTTCCGAAGAAATAGTAGGTTTCTTTCGCGGTGTAATCCGCCCGGTGGCCGAAATGGGCCAGGGCGTAGTTAAGTGCGTCCTTCAGATCATCGATCGTATCGAGGATCGTGCCATCCATGTCGAAGATGGCGGCCTTGTAGCGTTTCTTGTTGTCCATCGTATTGTCCGTCATATTATCCATCCTATGTTCTACCATCCTATGTTCTATCAAACTCTACTTGATCTTCACCGTCTTCACGTTGGACCACTTCGAATAGATCTTCTCGCCGTAAACGGACTTGAAGGTGCGGATGCGGACGAAGTATTTCGTTTTCGCCTTCAGCTTGGAAGCCTTGGCGGTAGTTGTTTTGTAGCCCTTGACGTTAACGTTTTTTTTGTTCTTGTTGAATTTCTTGTTGGTCGCGAGCTGGACCTGGTAGCCGTTGATCCGGGACGTCGACATTTTGGCGGATTGTGATTTCCACTTGATCGTGGCGACGCCGGTAGATGTGCTGGTCACACCAGTAAGGCTGGTTCCCTTAGGAATGATCTGAAAATCCCAGTCGCTAATGTCGAAGACATAATCATTCCCGACCGGCTCGAGCAGGATCCAGCCGTTGCCGACGCTGGAGGAATTGACCTCGTAGTCATAGTGATAGGTATAATCCACACCTTCGGTCAGGGGGACGAAGGACTCGTCATCGAGCTCTCTTTTGACGGTGAACTTAGGCTTGATCTTCTTGCCGGTCCAGGTATAGGTTTTCGTGCGCTTGACCTGAATGATCCACTCCTCCCGGCTCGTGACCACACCGCTCCATGAGAAAGAACTGCCGGTGGCAGGCTTAAAGGTCAGGGTGAAAGAATCTCCCTTATAAATGGGCGGCAGACCATCGACCCGCAGGGTGGAGCCGAATTTCGTCGTATTGCAAATGACAGGATATTCGGTGTCCTGGTACTGCGCCGTCATCGTTCCCTCGAAGTCGCTCGGCGTGAGCTTGAGAGCGGAGGACTTGAAACCGCATTTATCGTTATACGTGTCAAGGTCCAGATCCGGGTTGTATTTCTGGCCGGTCAGATAGGAATCATAGTTCAGGCAGTCGCGGCTGCTGAAGAGCCTCTCGAACCGGTAGCGGTCGAACGCGTCCTGACTGATGGAGATGTCCACCTCGGCTTTTTGGTTCGTATCACTGGTCAGGATCAGTTTCGATGTGCCAACCTTTTTTGGCTTCAGGCTGACCAGCCAGCCGGAACTGTCGTCCACCGTGCAGATCGCATCGCCCTCCCAGACACAAGATTTGACATCTACGTCCCAATCGGCGCTTAGATGCGCGGTCCCGAAATCGTAGTCGTCCGGGGTATATTCGACCCATTCCCGAACTTCATTCCCGTTTTCATCCTCGACCCACTGATACTCCCCGAAGAAGTCAGCATCGCTGATCGAGCTTTTATCGAGAAAGACGTTGTCCCCGCCTTTGTCCTGCCCCGCCGGGGCGTCCGCGTATGCAAAGGCTGGAGCGAACGTGGCCGCCATCACGACGCATAGAAGAAGTGAGATCCATCGCTTGTTCATAAGAAAACCTCCAGGTGTTATTGCTTTCGAGTTGTACATTAAGATTATACCACATTATTCAATTGACACGCGGGATATATTGCGCTACTGTGAATTAAAGAGGGAAATCGAGAAAGATCGAAAAAGAGCAGGGAGGTGAAAAGATGCCGAATACACTGCACGTAGATTATGAGCTCAGGACCCACGATGAGGCTGTAAAGATCGTGGAGGAAGCCATGGAGATCGCCGGAAGACTGCGCCTGTCCCTGTTCTATGACACAGGCCTGATCAAGGCAGATCCGATCGATTATTCGCTGAACGATTTTCAGAAGAAATAAGGGACTGACCTGCGGCCGGCTCAGACGAACTCATACGAAGAAAAAGGCCGTGCCGATGATGACGTAGGACGCCACGAGCTGAAGGCCCTCCAGCCAGTTCGATTCCCCGTCGACGGCGACGCGGTTCGCGATGAGAACGGAAGCCGCGACGGATACCAGTTCGAACGGCGTGAACACGATGCTCATCGGGGTGAAGAACAGGCTCAGAAGAATCAATACAGGTACTACGAACAGGATGATCTGCAGACTGGATCCGAGAGCGATCTCGACCGCTGCGTTCATCTTGTTTTTTATAGCCATGATGATGGCGGAGGAGTGCTCAGCCGCATTGCCGATGATCGGGACCAGAATGATACCGACGAAGGTCTTCGAGAGGCCTGCGCTCTCAGCCATAGGTTCGACCGTTCCTACGAAGATCTCGGAAAGAACAGCGATGCAGATCGTGGAGGCGATCAAAATGCCGATGGCTACGGGCAGGCGCATCTCCGGTTTGCCCTCATCATCGGATTCGATCGTTTCCTCATAGAGCTGCTTGTGGGTCCCGAAGGAAAATACGAACTGCATGACGTAGATCAGAAGCATCAGGATCGCCACGATGACGCTGAGTCCTTCGAAGTGGGCCGTCAGGCTGGTTTCCGGCAGGGTATGGGTGAAGATCGCCGGGATCGAGAGCCCCAGCACCGCGAACAAAAGCATGCTGGAGGTGATATTGATGGACTGTTTGTTGAAGACCTGTGTCTTATACTTCAGGCCGCCGCAGAGCATAGACATGCCCAGCACTAACAGGATGTTGCCGATCACGGAGCCGGCCAGGGAGGCTTTGACCACATCGAACATGCCTTCCTTCATAGCGACGAAAGCGATGATCAGCTCCGTCGCGTTCCCGAACGTGGCGTTCAGGAGGCCTCCGATCTTCTGCCCGGAATAGCAGGAGATGACGTCCGTGCTTTTGCCCATAAGCCCGGCCAGCGGAATGATCGCCAGAGAGCTGCAGATAAAAAGGAGCGGGTCCGAAAGACCCATTATTTTGCCGATGATCGTGACCGGAAGGAACAGCAGAAGTATGTACAGGAATTTCATCAGATAAGCCTCCATCCTTTTCGTTGGTTTATCTTATTATAGCATTCTTAATAGGCTCGTAGTATAATTTTAACATGATATAAGAAGTCAAGGTATTATAGCCAGAGGTGAGACCTATGGATAGCAAAAAAGGCATGACGATCATCATCCCCCAGTGGCAGGGCGGCGGACAGGATCTCTGCACTTATACAGGAGCCCATTCTATGCTGGACAATTATCTGGATGGGCAGGCGGATGCGGTGATAGAGGTTGGTACAGACCCCATCAGCCCGGTCAGGGAAGGCATTCTGGGGTATGATGATATCCTCGGATGTATGAAGCGTGTGAACGAGACATTAAGGGAGCATGCACCGAAAAGGATCTTCACGATCGGCGGTGGATGCGATGCGGATACGCCCTGCGCGGCGTGGCTGAATCAGGCCTATGACGGGGACCTGGCGGTGGTCTATATCGATTCCCACGGGGATCTGAACACCCCGTCCTCTTCCGAAAGCCATCTGTATTACGGGATGTCGCTTCGGGCCCTGGCAGGGGATTCGGCGCCGGAGATCATAGAGAACCTGTTCTCGGTGATCAAACCGGACCAGCTTTTTACCTGCGGCGGGCGGAACCTGGACCCGGAGGAGATCCGGTATAAAGAGGAGCATCACGTGCCCGATTTCACCGTGGAGGATCTGGAGTCGGATCCGGAGATGGTGGCGGACGCGGTCTGGGAAAAAGGCTTTCACAACATCTACATCCACATCGATTTCGATGTCCTTGACCATAGGGAATTCAAACTCACGCCGCTCGAGGAGCCGGATGGGATGACCAGAGGCACGTTGCTTCGCCTGATCCGGGCTCTCGCAAAGGCTGGACAGATCGTCGGCTTCGGCCTCCTGGAGTACAGCGGCTCGGAGTCGGATGCAGATGATCCTTTCCTGGAGAAACTCATCGCTTTCGGACAGGAGTGCCTCATTGACGATACGGAGAAGACCAGATGGACAGACTAGAGCAGCAGATGGACTTTTGCAGGGAGATCGATAAGGAGAAGGAGGTGTTCCGCCAGACATTTTTATGCTCGGGAAACCGGCGCGAAAACGATGCGGAGCACGCCTGGCACATGGCACTGATGGCCGTGGTCCTGCAGGAATACGCGAATGAGGACATCGACCTTCTAAAGGTCATGACCATGCTCCTGATCCACGATATCGTGGAGATCGACGCGGGGGATACCTATGCATATGATGTGGAGGGGCTGAAGTCCCAGGCGGAGCGGGAGGAGAAGGCCGCGACCCGGATCTTCGGATTGCTTCCGGAGGATCAGGGAACTTACATGCTGGATCTCTTCCATGAATTCGAAGAAGGCGAGACCGCAGAGGCCAGGTTCGCCAAGGCTCTCGATAACGTGCAGCCGGTGATGCAAAATGATGCTTCCGGCGGTAAGGACTGGCGGGAGAAAGGCATCCGCCTGTCACAGGCGATCGAGCGGCAAAAGAAGACAGCGAGAGGATCCCAGGTGCTCTGGGACCAGGTCTCTAAACCGATGATCCGAAAAAACATCGAGCTCGGCAATATCGTAGGGGATGTGCCGCTGGAGGAGATCTAGCGAGAGCCGCAGGGGCAGAGAGAATCGGCTGCAGAGGCCCGGCCGGAGAGGCCCGGGAAGCGAGGAAATCGTATGGAGAAACTGAAGTTCGGAATGATCGGAGGGGCGGCAGGCTCCTTCATCGGGGATGTGCATCTAAAAGCTGCGTTGTTTGACGGCTTCGGCGATCTCGCCGCGGGATGCTTCTCGCGGGATCATGAGAAGTCGCTTGCGTTCGGACAGGAACACGGGATCGACGTGGACCGCGTCTACCGGAGCTTCGGGGAGATGGCGGAGAAGGAAGCCGCCCGGGAGGATCCGGTGGATTTCGTCATTGTCGCGGCGCCGAACGATGTGCATTACGATTGCTGCAAAGCATTTCTGGAACGCGGCATCAACGTGGTCTGCGATAAGCCATTGACCCATACTTCCGCCCAGGCGGAGGAACTGAAACGGATCGCGGAAGCTAAGGACCTGCTTCTCGCCGTGACCTATACCTATTCGGCTATGCCGGCCGCCGCTTTCATGCGGGAGCTGATCGCATCCGGAGGACTTGGCAAGCTGCTCCTGGTCAAGGGCGAATATCTGTCGGACAACCTGCTCGTCCCGAACGAAAAACTGGACAGCGGCATGCTGTGGCGCATCGATCCTGCGAAAGCGGGCCCGTCCACCTGCTGCGCGGACATCGGAGTGCACTGCCAGCATCTCATATCTTTCGTGACGGGGCTTGCGATCGAGGAGCTTTCGGCGGATATGAATGTGATCGGAGAGGACCGGGTCCTGGACACGAACTTCACAGCTACGGTCCGTTACCAGGACGGGGTCAAGGGGCACCTTTGGTGTTCGAATGTTGCCGCCGGGAGCTACAACGGACTGAGCATCTC
>JAFRLD010000039.1 GCA_017431395.1 Bacillota bacterium
AATGGAGATACGAACTACTACATCGTAGACAAGTCCGATGCCATCGCGCAGACCTTCAAGAGCATCTATCCGAAGCTCTTCAAGGACATCGACGAAATGCCGGATGGGATCAAGGCCCACATCAGATATCCGGGAACCCTGCTGAACATCCAGGCAGAGATCTATCAGAGATATCACATGAACGATGTCAAGGTCTTCTATCAGAACGAGGACCTGTGGCAGATCGCCAGCGAGATCTACGGTACCGAAGAACAGGCGATGACGCCGAACTACTACATCATGAAGCTTCCTGGAGAGAAGTCCGCGGAATTCGTCAACTCGATCCCGTTCACTCCGAAGGATAAGCGGAACCTGATGGGTCTTCTGGTCGCGCGTAACGACGGCGATGAATACGGCAAGCTGGTACTGTACCAGATGCCAAAGAGCAAGGTCGTCTATGGCCCGATGCAGGTCGAGGCCCAGATCGACCAGAACACAGAGATCTCGAAGGAATTCTCCCTGTGGGATTCCTCCGGATCCAAATACAGCCGGGGCAACCTGTTCGTGATCCCGATCGAGGATTCCCTGCTGTATGTTGAGCCGGTCTATCTGGAAGCGACGAACTCCAGTATTCCGGAAGTCAAGAGAGTCATCGTCGTTTACAATGACGAGATCGCTTACGAATCCACTCTGGCGGAAGCACTCAATTCTCTGTTCGGTGAGGGCAGCGCCCACGAGAGCAAGGGCAGTGACGAAGCCGCGCAGGATGGACAGGGCAAAGATAAGGCAGAGAAGGAACAGCTGACGAAGACCGAACTCATTGAAGCCGCACAGGCCGCCTACGACGACGCACAGGATGCGCTCAAGGATGGCGACTGGGCTAAGTACGGCAAGTACATGGATGAGCTCGAGAACTATCTGAACCAGCTGGCGGATTAAGACCTTCCTGCAAAGGCTGGACACACGTCCACTAAATAGCACTTTATGGAGTCCCCGCATCGAGCGCATCGAGCCAAAGGGACTCCTTATGCTTTTCGTTTTAAGAAGGAGTATAGACATTCATGCTGAACTATGATTTCAGTAAGATGCTGTTCCGGATATCAGCCGACCGGCACAGTGAAGCGGAGATCCAGAGAGTGCTTCTGGCACATCCTGAAGTGAAGTTCGTTTCTCTGGTCGGCATCGATATCGGAGGGCACGACACAGATGAGAAGATCCCGGTCAGTGAATTCCTGAAGGATATCCGGAAATTCCTGAAGGAAGGGGTGCAGACCGACGGCTCCTCCGTAGTACTGCCGAAGATCGCGAAACTGAACAACGCGAAGGTCGACATCATTCCGGACACCACGGTCAACTGGTTCGTCGACCACAACTTCAGTTATCCGGACCCGGAAACGGGTCTTCCGGTGGGGACCCTGCGGATCCCGTCTTCCCTGGTCCATGATGACAATGAGGGGGTCGGCTCCCGTGTCATCCTAAGGGATGCGATCCGCAATTTCAAGCAGGACCTCCTGGACCTTCTGAGGGAGCATCCATATGTGTTTGAGCATATGGATCTCGAAAGTGTGGATGAGATCGACGAGATCGTGATCACCGCCGCCACGGAGCTGGAGTTCTGGGTCCGCTCTCCGGAAGATGATGCGGACCGTGAGCAGCTTTCGACCGCCCAGATGCTGAAGGAACAGTATTGGAAGCGGACCTCCGGCCCGGTGCGTACCGCGCTCGAAGAGGTCATGCTCGTGCTCCAGCAGTACGGCTTCTACATGGAGATGGGCCACAAGGAAGTCGGCGGGGTCAAAGCCAAGCTGGAGAACTCCGGCAACTACGACCACGTGATGGAGCAGCTGGAGATCGACTGGAAGTATTCCTCCGCGATCCAGGCGGCGGACAATGAGAATCAGATCAAATATGTCGTCCGCGACATCTTCCGTCTCTACGGCCTTGATGTCACATTCATGGCCAAGCCGATGGTAGGCATCGCGGGAAGCGGTGAATATACCCATATGGGCGTGGCGGCGAAGCTGAAAAATGGCAAGACCGTCAACCTGTTCTCGCCAAAAGATATCGAGAACCAGTTCCTGAGCCCGGTGGGCTTCGGCGCTCTGATGGGACTTCTGAAGAACTACGATGTGGTAAACCCATTCGTCAGTTCCACCAACGACGCACTGAACCGGCTGAAGCCCGGATTCGAGGCACCGGTCTGTACGGTGACCTCGCTGGGACATACGGCCCGGATCCCGTCCAGAAACCGGACGGTCCTCGTGGGACTGGTCCGGGAAGAAGGCAATCCGCTGGCCACCAGGTTCGAGCTCCGTTCACCGAACCCTAAGAGTAATACGTATCTGGTCCTCGCGGCATCCTACATGGCGATGCTGGATGGGATCAAAGCGGCTCTGGAAGCGGGGAAGACGCCGGAAGAACTGGAGAAGTCCATCTCGAAGGCTTACGGAGAAGAGGATTTCTATCTGGATACGGATAGGGTCTACCGGACCGAAAAAGACGTGTTCGATGAATATACCGAGGAAGAACGTGACCGGTTCTTTGGCCGGGCGCCGCAGACCGTATGGGAAAACATCCGGGCATTTGACCTGTATCCGGAGAAGCTTGAGATCTTCAAGCGGGATGATGTCATGACCGATGTGACGCTCGAATCCTACCGTGAGGCGGTTCTGTCCCAGTGGAGGATGGAGCTCCGCAGCCGGATCATCCCGGATATGATGAATACCCTCCGCCGCTGCCGCAAGGCACACTCCGACCACGACAGCGTGGACTATGACCGGCGGAACTGGGAAAAGATCTCCAGGCTGAGGGACAAGCTGGGCCGGAACACGGTCGCGGAGGTCTGCCTGCTGACGCAGATCGCCAATGCCCTGGAGCAAAACGACTATGCGAAAGCATCCGACCTGCAGGTGGTCATGCAGGCAGAGGTCGAGAAGCTGATAAAAATGTATCTGTTATATAAGAAAAACCTGTTCTAAAAAAACGATGGAGGCACAAGATGTTAGATATCAAGAGAATCAGAGAAGATTATGAAGGCGTGAAGAAAGCGGTCGAGCTTAGAGGCAAAGGCGATTTCGGCCTGTCCGAAGTCGTGGAGCTGGACAAAAAAAGAAGAGAGCTTCTGGCGACCGTTGAGCAGATGAAGAACCATCAGAAGACCTCCTCGAAGCAGATCCCGATCTATAAGAAAGAAGGCAAGGATACGACCGAGCTGATGGCCGAGCTTAAGAAGCTCAGCGACGAGATCAAGGACCTGGACGGACAGGTCTCCGAAACAGAGGAAGCGCTGAAGAATGCTCTGCTGAACGTTCCGAACACTCCATATAAGGATGTACAGGAAGGCGTAGATGACAGCGATAACGTCGAGCTTCGCAAGTGGGGCACCCCGCGGGAAGAGTCCTTCGAGATGAAAGCCCACTGGGATATCGGCGAAGATCTGGACATCCTCGATTTCGAACGTGCCGCTAAGATCGCCGGCACCCGGTTCACCGTATACAAAGGCATGGGCGCCCGCCTGGAGCGTGCCGTCATCAACTTCATGCTGGACCTGCATACAGAGGAGCAGGGATACACCGAGATCCTGCCGCCGTTCATGGTCAACCGGATGGCGATGACCGGAACCGGACAGCTGCCGAAGTTCGAAGAGGATATGTTCTATATCCCGCAGAAGGACTTCTTCCTGATCCCGACCGCAGAGGTCCCGGTCACAAACCTATTGGACAACGAGATCCTGAAGGCGGAAGACCTGCCGATCTATTATACCGCGTATACCCCCTGCTTCCGTGCAGAGGCGGGCAGCGCCGGCCGCGACACGAGAGGTCTGATCCGTCAGCACCAGTTCAACAAGGTCGAGATGGTCAAGTTCGTTGAGCCGTCCACGTCTTATGATGAGCTCGAGTCTCTGACGAACAACGCCGAAGAGATCCTCCAAAAGCTGGACATCCCGTACCGCGTCGTACGCCTGTCCTCCGGCGACCTGGGATTCTCCTCCGCCATGACCTATGACGTCGAAGTCTGGATGCCGAGCTATGGCAGATACGTTGAGATCAGTTCCTGCAGCAACTTCGAGAGCTATCAGGCACGCCGTGCGAACATCCGGTTCCGTCCGGAAGAAAAAGCCAAGCCGGAATTCGTCCACACACTGAACGGCTCCGGTCTCGCGGTCGGAAGGACCGTCGCCGCGATCCTGGAGAACTATCAGCAGGAAGATGGATCCGTCGTGATCCCGGAGATCCTTCGTCCGTACATGGGTGGTCTGGAGAAGATCACGAAGTAGGACGGACCTGCTTTCGCAAAGGCTGGACCAGCCTTTGCGTTAAGAGGGGCCTGCCACAAGATGTGGCGGGAAGAGGCCCTTCGCAGGACCATTTTAGGAAAGTAAAGCGCCGCCGAGCAAAAAAGCGGCGCTTTTGGGTTTTTTTTTGACTGAAACTGTAGTATACTACGTTTGTGATTGATTGTTTTTTGAGAAGCAAATTATACAGAGAGTGAGAATATGACGTTTATAAGAAAACACAGAACGTTGGCAACAGCTGTCTGTGCTGTTATTATTGTCGTTTTCGCAGCGACAGTTGTTTTGGCAGAGGTTGCCCAATATGAACCGGCGTACGCAGTGAAGGCCGGTACGGAAGAACTCTTTAAGGTAAAAGACAAAGAAACCGCAGAAAAAGTCATCGAGGATGTCATGAACGAGTACACGCCGGAGGGCGCGCAGGTCAGAGAGATCGTCGTTGACAAGAAGATCAGCACCGCGACCTCCAGTGTCAAGAAGGACAAGGCGGACACGGAACTGATGACCGAGCAGGAAGCCGTCGATTATGTGATCGAGCAGAATGCCGGAGATGATCCGCTCTTTTGCGTCACGGTCAAGGCGAACGTTTCCGATGTCGAGGACGTAGAGGCCAAGACCGAATATCAGGCAGACGATGAGATCTTCGAAGGATACATGGAAAAAAAGCAGGAAGGTGAAGACGGCAGCGAAGTCGTCACCGACCAGGTCATCAGCGTTAACGGTGCGGTCCTGAACACAGACAAGGTCGGATCCACGGTCATCAACGAAGCGACCAGTGAGATCATCCACAAGGGAACGAAGCAGCGCCCGCATGACACCGTCTGGGCAGACTATTCCGGCAGCGTCATCGGAGAGGGCAACGGCAACGCCATCGCCAACTTCGGTCTGAACTTCGTCGGCAACCCATACAGATACGGCGGCACCAGCCTGACGAACGGCGCGGACTGCTCCGGTTTCATCTATGCAGTCTACCATCACTTCGGTTACACCAGCGTTCCGCGTGTCGGCGCCCAGAACATCGGCAAGGGCGTCTGCCTCGCAGAAGCACAGCCGGGCGATGTCGTCTACTACGGACACCACTACGCCATGTACATCGGCGGTGGCAAGATCGTCCACGCTTACAACTCCCGCCGCGGCATCTGCGTGACCAGCGTCCACGATCCGGGAAGGATCCTGACGATCCGCAGACTGGTAGAGTAGTTCGGAGATCAGCATATAAGAAGTTAAGAGGAACTGTTGCATTTGAGCAGCAGTTCTTTTTTACGGGGTGAGTCCTTACTCCGCCCAGTACAGTGACAGCAGCGTGTCATGCACCTCCTGCAGGTTCCGCTTCTGGGCCTCTCTGGAAAAGAGCTCTTCGAGGGCGGCCTGTTCAGAGGCGTCCATCGTAGTCTCCCGCACCTTCGGCGGAGCATCGTGATCATGATCATGCGCGCCATCATGGGTGTGCGCCAGATGCTGGTTGGAGCGGCCCATGCCGTAGAT
>JAFRLD010000040.1 GCA_017431395.1 Bacillota bacterium
CTGATCGAACCGGTAATGAATGCGCAGCAGAAGTCGATGCTGTTTCCGCCGAACATCACGGCGAAACAGGCAGCGACCGTAGCGGCGGCGAGTACCCGGATCCAGAAGTGATAACGCTTTTCGCGTTCGATCTCGTCCAGCCTTTGCATACCGGCCTCGACAGAAAGGTCCGTCGTCGTGAACTCCCGGGAGAACTGGTTGACGAGAGAGATCTTGTGCAGATCGGTCTCTCCGCTGCGGATCCGGCGGATATAGGTCGAGACGCTGTCCCCCGAAACATCGTTGTCAAGGGTCACGAAAATACCTGTCGGCATCGCGAACACTTCTACGTTGTCGATGTCACAGGCCTTGCAGATCCTCACGATCGTATCTTCGACGCGGTAGATCTCCGCGCCGCTTTTCATCATGATCTCCCCCGCGCGCACCGCCAGGAGGAGAATGCTTTTCTTTCGTTCTTTGTCCATAATCTTTTCATAATATAGGACCAATCGGGGGCGATGTCAACCGTATTCGTCGCCCGTCATGTCATTTTTTGTCCGAAAACGCGGCTAAGCCTTACGAGAAAAATGCTTTTGCCGCTCTCCGGCCGGGTGCGCACCGTGACCACAGGACCAGAAGCAGCCGGAAAAATGAGCCGCAGCGCACTTTTTGCTTCCATATAATTACAGTAACGGAGGGAGGTCAATGGGAAAGGAGAGACGAGACATGAGACATTTAAGCAAAGGCTGGGCTAAGGGTCCAGTGATCCTTGGGATCCTGTTCGCCGTGTTATTCGCCCTCGGGATGATGGCGGAGGAGATCCATGCGGCGAGCTATCCGTTCAAGAGCGTAACGATCTATGCGGACGGAACGAGGACCGCGAAATTCATATGTAACGACATGAGAGGATTCTGCTGTGAAGCGGGGGCCTATAGCGCCTACTCCGGGACCGCTACGCTCACCCGCTTAGAGAATACCACGAACGCTGCCCACTGCGCGTACTGGTATGGGTACTGCCGGGGCTGGACGACCGGGGCGAATGCCCACAAGCTGGCGCGGCTGCTGTCCTACTGCATGGGGCATGGGACCGGCGGAGACTATAAAGAATCTACGATGAGATCGCTTCTTAAGAGGGCGAGGGAGGAGAAGGTGCCCGCAGGGTTTGAATGCTGGCACGGAAGCCCGAGCGGAAGCAGCCGGCAGGACTTCATCGTCTGGAAGTATCCGAAGGGGAAGCTGAAGGTGACGAAGAAATCTTCGGACACATCCATTTCGAACAAGGGGAGCTATACCCTGGCAGGGATGACGATCAAGGTCTACAGCGATGCGGGATGCAAGAACTGTGTGAAGACCCTGACCACAAAGAAAAACGGAACGACCGGCGGAGCGTTCCAGCTTCCGGTCGGAACATACTACGTCAAGGAGACCAAGGTGCCGGGAGCGACCGGGTACAAGCTGAACGGGAAGGTGCATAAGATCAAGATCGGTGAAGGGAAGACGGCTTCGGTCAGCATAGGAAACAAACCGGATACCGGGACCATTCGGGTCCGAAAAAAAGTAACCGGAAAGGACGGGGAGACCGAAGGTTTCCGTTTCATTATCAAAGGAAAGAAATCGGGGAAAAAATACGTCCTGACGACGGGCCCGGACGGGACGGCGAAGATCAGCGGCCTTCCTTTCGGCAAATATACGATCACGGAGGACCTGACCGAAGAGCAGCAGAAACACTATGTGGATCAGACCGGGCCTCAGACCGTGGTCCTTGCTAAGGGCAGTGACCAGGAGATCACGGTCGCGCGGGAGAATCTGTATGAACAGCAGCAGCTCAGGATCGTGAAGCGGACGGAGGATGGCGGCCCGGTGAAGGGGTTCACCTTCCGGGTGAGCTGGCTGCTCGCGAACAGCCTGCAGATCACAGGGGAGGAGGTCGTGAAAGCAGCCGCCCCGAAGGCAGAGCTGGCAGAGGACCAGTCGCTCGGGATCTGGCAGATCGAGGATGAGAACGTGATCGGAAAGATCAATGAGGATGCGAAAGCAGGGTGCACCGGGACCTATGAGGTCGTACTAAGGAACACGGTCACGACCGCGGGCCCTGAGGAGCCGGCGGAGCAGGAACCATCGAAGCAGGAACCGGCGGGAGAAGGTCCTGAAGCGGGCGAAGGAACTGAGGAAGGCGAAAAGCCTGAGGCGGGCGAGCAGCAGAAAGCCGCAGGTGAAGCGGGCGAAGACTCGCAGGATCCGGCCGGGATCATAGTAACGACGGA
>JAFRLD010000041.1 GCA_017431395.1 Bacillota bacterium
TATCTTGGAACGGAGAATGAAGAAAAGATCCGGGAAGTGGAGAACAAGGCCCGTATCATTGGTTATACGAGGCTCATCCGGAGATCCATCCGTCGCCAGGGGCTGGAGAGTCCCGAAGGAGTCGCGGAGATCGAGCTGTGGAAGAGCCGGTTGATCGAGCTGCTCGAAGAGACGGATACGCTGCTGTTTACGATGAACGAGATCACGATCGAAGCCAAAAAAGAAAACCTGCCGATCGTTGAAGCATTTGCCGAGAAGATCCTGGACGGTGCGAACTGTCAGCTGGCGAACCAGATGCGTATTATGATCTCGATCGAGGAGATCTTCGTCAACATTGCCAGCTATGCCTATGCTCCGGGAACCGGCAGCATGACCATGTCAATGGATGTCAGAGAGGATGCGCGGGAGGTAGTCATCACGTTCGTTGACCGCGGCATACCATACGATCCTCTCGCGAAGGAGGATCCCGATGTGACTCTATCCGCTGAGGAGAGGCAGATCGGAGGTCTGGGGATCTTCATGGTCAAGCAGTCCATGGATGATCTTCAGTATCAATACAGAAACGGACAGAACATACTGACCTTGAAGAGGGACATCTGAAGCCGCTAAGGATAACGAAACAATAACGAAGGGATAATGAAAGGAGAGGTCCATGAAAAGATCAAAATGGATCATCGGGCTGGCAGTGCTGGCCATGTGTATGTTTGGGCTCGCTGCCTGCGGCTCATCCTCTACCGATGAGGCGGCTGACAGCGCGGCGCAGGCAGAGCCTGTGAAGGTCACCTGTGAGAACGGTGTCATGCTGGGACAGACGGCAGACGGCGTCACTTCCTTTAAGGGCGTGCCATACGCGAAGCCTCCGGTGGGCGATCTGCGCTGGAAAGCACCGGAAGCACCGGATCCAAGCGATGAGGAGATCGAATGCTACGATTTCGGATATACGGCCCTGCAGTATGAGTGGCCGACCGAGCCGGCTTCCTCTTTTCCGAAAAACGAGGACTGCCTGACGCTGAACATCTGGGAGAGCGAAGGTACGGCAGAGGCCGGTGAAGCGAAACCTGTCATGGTGTTCTTTCATGGCGGAGCCTACGGCTGGGGCGGGACCACCGACCCGATGTATGATGGGCAGAACTTCGCAGCCGCGCATGATGACGTGATCCTGATCACCTGCAACTACCGGCTGGGCCTGATGAGCTGGGCGGACTTCTCCAAGATCGAAGGCGGAGAGGAGTACACCGATATCAATCTGGGTATCCGCGATCACATCGCGGCGCTCGAGTGGATCCAAAAGAACATCGCGGCCTTTGGCGGAGATCCGGACAACGTGACGATCTTCGGCGAATCCGCCGGCGGCTGGTCGACAACCGCTCTGACCATCTCCCCGAAGGCAAGAGGCTTATTTAAGAGAGCGATCGCCGAGAGCGGCGGACTGCCGGTCGGTGACAGAGAGGACGCGCAGGAATTCGCGAACTACATCATGGAGGCATCCGGTGCCAAGAATATGGAGGATCTGCTGGCGATCTCCGGCGATGAATGGATGAAGCTGGATGGCGAGCAGTGGATCGCTGATGAGTGCTGCGGTGTCGTTTCCGACGGCGACATCATCCCTGAGGAAGATGATATGGATGAGGCGATCGAAGACGCGGCTAAGAGCGGCATCCAGATGATCGTCGGAACCAACAACGATGAGTGGAATTACTTCCAGGAAGACTCCGAAGGCGAAACCCCGGAGGAGAAGTTCGCTTCATGGGTCGAGGGCATGGATGCCATGTACGATGAGGCTTACGAGGACGCTGATGATGAAGGCAAGGCCGCCCTGGAAGATCTGATCAAATATGAAGAGAGCATCGTTCCGGAAGAATACGCTGGCGATGCGGATGTGAAGTCTGCCCTGGCCAAGTCCGGTTTCGTAACGGAGACCTGGAGATACGAGATCCTGCATTTCGCAGATCAGTTCGCGGATGCGGGCGGAGACATCTACACCTATCTCTGGAAGGTCCCATCCACCAGGGACAACATGTACAAGAGCGCGGTCCACGCCATCGAACTGGCCTATGTCTTCAACAATCTTGAAGACGATATCTATGCCGGCGAAGTCGATGAGGCCACCGCCGCCAAGGCACAGGAAGTCTGGATCAATTTCGCAAAGGCTGGAGATCCCTCCATCGAAGGCGCTGAATGGCTGAAGTACACGACGGATGACCGCCAGACCATGGTCATTGAGAAGGATGGCTGGAAATGCGAATCCGATCCGTCGAAGACTGCCCGTGAGCTCCTGACTAAGGCTTACGGCGACGATCCTTATCCGGTTTGGTAAGACCGGAAGATAATAGGGTAGAATAAGGCGAAATGCATTATTTGCCCCGAATCGCGGCTGACATTCCTCACAAACGTTGAAACTTCGTGAGGGTTAGCCGCGTTTTTATCAAATTCCTGATCGACCGGGAAGGAAATGTCATCGCCCGCTTCGAGCCGACGACCGACATGGATGAGGTGAAGAAGGCGGTCGAAGCCGCGCTTTAAGCGTGGCGCATGGCGCCTCGCTCCGACTTAAAGAAAGAGGCGCCAGATCGGGAAACTTTTGATAGCGTCAGGGCACTACTTCTGATAAACTGAACACAAGGAAACGGGTGGCGAAGAGTGAAACGAAGGAGGACACGTCATGACAGATTTCCAGTTCGATGTTCA
>JAFRLD010000042.1 GCA_017431395.1 Bacillota bacterium
TGAAGATCGACAAATGGTATCCCTCCAGCCAGATCTGCTCCGGATGCGGATGCATCCACCCGGAGGTAAAGGATCTGAAGATGCGGGAGTGGTTCTGTGACTGGTGCCTGGAGTACCACGACAGGGACATCAATGCGGCGGTCAACATCCGTGAAGAGGTAAGCCGACTGCGAAGAGAGACCGAAATGCGTGAGAGCGCATAGGAAGCAATATCAAAAGAACCGTGGGGCGCACGGGGATAGCTCGCTGATACTGGCTAGAGTACCTGCCTTGAACGAGAAGCCCCCTCCTCTACGCCGTCAGGCGTAGGTGGGAGAGCACGTCACTCTATACCGCCTATACATAATTTGTCTACTTGCATGGGAGGAGATTCCGCCCGTGTTATATGATTTTTGCTATTGCCATATACTTCCATATGTTGTATAATTCTTCCATAAGGTATTTATTGGTATTATTGCCATAATAAAGAAAAGAGGGATCAGAGATGAAATCAAAACTATTGCATTCTATCAGAAGCCGCCGCGGCATGGAACTCGTCCAGGTCGCCATCCTCGTCGCAATCGCTGTCGCACTCGGATTGATCTTCAAGACCCAGATCACCGACTTCGTCAACCGGACTTTCGAAGGCCTGAGCCATTTCAGCTGATGAAGGGGGTCCTTCGAAACAGCCGCCGCGGCAGCGTGATCGCCGAGGCCTCTATGGTTCTGCCGCTTTTGATCCTGTCGGTCCTGACCTGCCTTCTGGTCTGCATGTTCTTTTATGATACGACCCTGCAGCAATGCCGGCTCCATCAGCTGCTGCGCTGCGAGGCAGACGAACTGACAGGACATACTGTTAACCTGTCCCCTCCCGTGACCGATGAGAATCTCGATGAGGATGCTCTCACGGTCTCCGGGCACGGGGTATTCAAGACCGTATCGGGAAAGGAGCATATCGTCATGATCGATCAGGGAATCCTTCGCAGCAGAGTTTCTTCGGACATCGAAGGCCTGTGGCACGCGTCCGATGGAGTTACCTATGTCCGTTATTTCACATGCTTTAAAGACCTGCACGAAGAGAAATGAACAAGATCCGCAGCCGCCGGGGAAGCAGCAGTGTGTTCCTTTGCATGATCCTCTCTGCGCTGGTAAGCATCTGCTTCGCCTTCATATACAGCACGATGGAATATAGTCTGGCCAGCCGGGCGGATGCTCTGATGCGCCTCAGCGGAGACTCGCTTCTGTCGGAATACGATCTGGACATTTTGGGGGAATACGGCCTGTTCCTTCTGCGCGGGGATGACCGGCAGCTGTCCTCGAAGCTTCGCCATTATCTCGGATACACTCTGGATCAGGAGCCTGACGCGCGCACTTCTGAAGTCCGAGCCAGCGGAGCATCGTTCACGGTCTCCGATCCTTCCGTGCTCCGCTCCCAGATCCTGAGCTTCATGAAGGACGGCGGCGCGCTAAAGCTGCGTCTGGAAGCGGACGCAGCTGGCGGTGAGGATGATTCGGGCAGTGGAGCTTCCTCCCAGGACCCCCACGCTCAGGCCGGAAGGTCTCTTCGTCACGGCCCTACCATCGCCTCCCTGCCCTCACGCCAGCTGCCTGAGCAGAGCCTGCTGGAGAAGGCGGAGGCTCTTGGCGGGCGGCTTACCGCTGCCGCTGATGTGGCTAGCATATTCTCCGATGGTACCGATCAGTATCTTCTCACGGACTACGTGCTCGGCACCTTCAATTCGGCCCTCTCCCGAAGCCACCCGGAACATTTCTTCCTGCGGGAAACGGAATATGTGCTGTGCGGTGCCCTAACGGACCGGGAGAACCTGCAAAAAACAGAGCGGGCGCTCCGGACCCTCCGGCTCCCCTCCAACCTGGCCCATATCTATTCGGATGCGGCGAAGAGGGACGCCCTGGCAGCGGCCGCGGAATTGATCGCGCCGGGGCCGGGCGGCGCCGCGATCCAGGCCGTCCTCGCGACCGCCTGGGCATATGCGGAATCGGTCAATGACGCGAGGCTCCTGCTTCAGGGAGCACGGGTCCCCCTGGTCAAGGACGAGGCAAGCTGGGCTACTGATCTGGAGCACGTGCTTGAAGATACCGGGGACGGAGATGGCGTGCTCCGCCCGGATGTCATAAAAGGCCTGACCTATGGGCAGTATCTTCGGATCCTGTTTTTTGCAGAAGATCCGGACCTCATGACAGCCCGTATCCTCGACCTCATCCAGATCAATATGAGAAAGAACGTGGACGGGCACTTCCTGATCGGGGAGTGCTGCACCGGCATCACCATGGACGCTGTGATCAACGGACGGAGGTTTAGCTATGAGAAGCTCTATGAAAGGATATTATACCGTTGAGGCCGCCATGCTCCTGCCGCTGGTGCTGCTCATGATCCTGGCGCTCGGATACATCACGAAGGCCGAAGGCAATTGGGAGAACGCGTTTCACTGCGCCATGGACGAAAGCATCCGAACTTCCTCCATGGCCTGCGATGGAGTCTCCGCTTATACCGCTGTCTACCGGATCCCCCGCCGCATCCGGGCGGACGTGGAGGGATTGTCGGATGTGAATATAAGGGGTTTTCGCAGCGGATTCGCCGATGGGACCGCAGATGAGCTCACCGCCTATACCCTGCAGGCCACGGACAAGCTCCGGCTCCCGGCGGACCTCGGTCATCTGTTCCGGTTCTCAGCGGATGTGAAATACCGGGCTTTCGTGGGGACGCGAAGCGAAGGCGAGCCGCTCGGAACCGAGGGGCTCGAAGAAGGTCTTCCGGAAGACCCGGTATGGATCTTCCCGCTATCCGGGGAAAAATATCATACGAAGACCTGCACCTATGTACGGGCCTGCGTCCACAGCATGATCCTGAACGCAGCGGTCCGCTCGCAGTTCAAGCCCTGCAGCAGCTGCCGCTCAGATGAGCTGCCTGCCGGAAGCATCGTCTACTGTTTCGAAGGAACGGATACCGCTTATCACCGGGGGACCTGCCGGACGATCCATCGACATACGATGGTCATTGACCGGACAGAAGCCATCGATAAAGGATATACCCCCTGCAGCAAATGCGGCGGGTCCTAAAGAAAAAAAGGAGGAACCAACCATGCCTGACCGCGGAGACCGCATCATCCACTTCAAAAAGAATCCGTTCTACCGGCACGAACAGATCCTTCTGGCGAGCGGAAGCTTCGAAGGATTTCTTCCCATGTCCTTTCTGCGGGACGAGAACGGCCTCACCGCCCGCTATCAATGCAGCGGCTTCGCCCCCCTCAGCAGCTACCGGATCGAGCGGACGGAAGACGCCCTGTACCTCATGGAGAAAGTCGTTCTGATCCTGCATGCTGCGCCGGAACACCTGCTCATCCCCGAGCGGATCCTGCTCCGCTGCCAGACGGTTTTTTTCAGCAAAAAAGACGATCGGATAAAGATCGCCTATGTGCCAAGACCGAGAAATGATGCTGCGCCCGGTGCCGGATCCATATCCGGTTTTCACAGGGAACTGATCCTCCTTCTGACCCAGCTGAAACAGGACCTGCGTGATGGCCACGCGGACCTGCTCACCCGCCTGATCCGCGAGATCTATTATCAGGCCCTGGACACGAAGAGTCTTTTGCGGCAGATCGGCCTGCTCCGCAAGGAGCTGTACGGTTCCCGGAACGCGCCTGGGTGACCAACGCTTCAGGCTCCCGGGGCTCGACTGGGCGACCGGCTCCCGGGCCGCGCCTGGGTGACCGGTTCACAGGCCACGCCCATGTAATCGAAGGCCCGGGCGAAGTCCGGCGGACCAGCCTTTGCCCGCTAGCCCCTGTTCCGGAACCAGCGCCGCTTCGTGAAGAAATAGCAGAGCGGAACCACGTACAGGTAGAAGGAATACGGGATCGCCCCTATGCCTACGTCAAAGAACGTGAGCGGCACGCTGCACGCGATGCACCAGGGGATCAGGCCAACCATGACGATAAGGGTGTTCTCCATATCGATGGCAAGCTCCTGCCGGCTCCCTCCGGTATCCAGATAAGGCTTCGTCATGAGGTCGTTGCACATCAGGGTCGCAATGGTCTGATTACAGAAGATCACACTCGTGAGGATCCCCACGATCACGGTGACCCCGTAACGTCCGATCTTCGTGCAGCCGCGGATCAGGATGTCCTGTACATCCTTCAGCATATCGGTCCCGCTGAAGATCCCGGAATAGGCGCAGGAAATGATCAGGATCCCCACGACCTCCAGCATGGAAACAAGGCCTCCCCCGTCGAGGATCGCGCCGAGCCCCGCGCCGCTGCTATGGTATCCCAGGAAGCAGATCTGGATGACGTTCAGGAGAGGCTCGCCCTGTACGAGGCAGGCTACCAGGACCGCGCTGATGATACTGGAGCCGATAGAGATAAAGATCCCCACCTTAAGCAAAGGCAGGGCCAGCATAAGCACCGCCGGCACGAATGCCCAGGCTGAGAGGGAAAACTCGTTTTTGAAAGCCGCGATGATCTCCGGATCCACGTGGCTGATCGGATGGGTCACCGACAGGACTGTATAAGCCGCTGCTGTGATCAGGAGCGGGAGAAGTCCGCTCTTCATCATCAGCCGGACGTTCCCCATGATCTCTGTTTTCGTGACCCCGGCGACCATGTTCGCACTGGAAGAGACCGGAGATCCCCTGTCTCCGAAATAGATGCCGGACATAAGGACGCCTGCGGTCAGGACCGGATCCACTCCTCCGCTCCTGGCCAGTGCCATGAAGATCACGCCCAGCGTGCCGGCCACCCCGAAGGAGGTTCCGATGGCATAGCTAAGCAGCGCCGACAGCAGATACGTGATCAGCAAGAACAAAGGTGGCACGATCACCATCATCCCGTAATAGACGAATACGGTGATGGTCCCGGAGACCCGCCAGGCGGCCGTGATGAATCCAATGATCGCCATGACCTCTATGACCACCAGTGAGTCTTTGATGGACCCCCAGCTCCAGGCACCGAGCTGCTTTAGGGGATACCCTTTTCTCAGCCCCAGGGCAGTAAAAAGGACCAGCCCTACGAGCAAGGGCAGAATCAAAGACACCTTTAGGATCAGAGCAGCGACCATGCATGCTATGAATATGATAAACGCGATCAGAAGTCCCATATGTATCAATCAGCTCCCTGTTCTACCGTAAGATCCGCCAGCTCAGCGCCCGTGACCCTCAGAAGATCCGCTACCGGAAGCTGCATCTGCAGCCCGACTTTGCCGCCGCTGACCATGATGGTATCGATCCCGGCTGCCGCCTTGTCGACTGCCGTGGGGAACGGCTTTTTCATCCCAACGGGGGAGCATCCTCCTTTGATATATCCGGTGGTCTGGGTGATCAGCTTCGATGGGAGCATCTCGATCTTTTTCTCCCCGAAGTGTTTCGCCGCTTTCTTAAGGTCGAGCTCTGCTGCCACCGGGATCACGCATACGTAATTCTGCCGGCTTGCCCCGACCGTTACCAGTGTCTTGAACACCTGCGCCGGATCCTGCCCGAGGGCTTCGGCTACGGATACCCCGTCCAAAAATCCTTCCGGCGCATCATATTCGCGCATCTGATATATGATACCTTCTGCCTCCACGATCCGGACGGCATTGGTCTTATGTGTATTTTTGTTCTTGCTCTTTTTTGCCATAGATCCTATCTCACTTTGAAATGAACACCCATCTGTCCAGCCTTTGCACGGCATGCTTCAAGCGACGCCCTGCTGATGCTGCTGCTGACGACCGATACGGCCACGTACGGCACAAATCGTTTGGCATCCTCGATGTATTTAAGTATCGCGTCGTAGGACTTGATGCCGAACCGGGGATGGCAAAGGCGCTCGTAGCTCTCCGCATCCGCCTCATTCAAGCTGATCGAGACTGCGTCGATGACCCCGGCCAGATCCGGTGCGGTCTCCCGTTCCCAGATCAGGTCCGCCAGACCATTGGTATTGATCCGGATGGGCTTCCCGTAAGCCGCCTTGATGTGGCGTGCCAGCTCCAACAGCTCCGGCAGCCGCTCCGTGGGCTCTCCGTATCCGCA
>JAFRLD010000043.1 GCA_017431395.1 Bacillota bacterium
CCGGATGCAGAAGAACTTATGACTAAGGCTGAGCCTGCTTTCGGGCAGACCAGAATGGTCGATAAGGATGCCCTGATGGCAGATATCGACTCCACGAAGAAGATCTCCAGAGAGGAACTACAGGCAGCTGCAGCCGCAGAGGTCGCAGGAGTCAGCGCCGCAGAGGTCGCAGGAGTCAGCGCCGCGGAGGTCGCAGGAGCGGCAGATCATGGCGCGAGAGAAATGGGATTCAAGGAACAGCTCAGCGAGATCGATGAGCTGCTCAGCCAGTTCGCGCATACGAATAAGACAGAGCCGGCCATCGAGCCGCAGGTCCAGGACGTTCCGTTCGAGGAGCCTGTGACCGAGCCTGTTTTCGAGCCGGCAGCAGAGCCAGCCTTTGCACCCGAAGAGCCAGCCTTTGCACCTGCAGAGGAGAGCTTCGGAACGGAAGGAACCATGTTTGAGGCACCTGATGCAGTCGCAGAGGATGTCCAGGATGACATGGATATTATAGATCAGTTAGAAGCAGCCGCACCCGAGATCCAGGAAGAGATCCCGGCGGCGGAGCCTGTCTTCGAACCGGCGGAAGCAGTGGCAGAGCCGGCAGCAGAAGAAGTCAAGGAGGCTGTAGAACCAGCTGTAGAAGAACCAGCGGCAGCCGTAGAAGAACCAGCAGCAGAAGAGGTTCCGGCAGGTGCGAAACCGGGTCTTCAGGACACTATGGTCATGCCTATCTCCAAGACGGAGATAGCAGACGCGATCCCGGAGGAAGAAGACGTCGCAGAGGGACTTTCTGCGAAGGAACTGAAGAAGCTCGAGAAGGCTAAGGCGAAAGAAGCTAAGGCCAGAGCGAAAGAAGAGAAGAGAGCGGCGAAGACCGCGATCGTAGAAGATACTTTTGGCGAAGAAGAGTACGAAGAAGAGCCGCAGACAAAGAGCAGCGTTGGCCGCACTATTTTGATGATCATCCTGATCATTCTCTGCATCATCTTCGCGCTCGAACTGGCGGGGATCGGCATCAAGCTGCTCGCACCGACCAGTGGAGCGGCCGAATTCATCGATAATATTCTGAACAGCCTGATCCACATGATCACAGGCTAAGAGGAGGTTATGTAACTTGGAAGAAACCAGAGAGAAAAAAGACAAGAAGCGAAAAGTTGGCGCTAAAGGCGTCATAATCATCGTCCTTCTGATCATTTTGCTGTTCGTGGCATTGATCGGATGGATCACCGACTTCATGTGGTTCAGAGAACTCGGATATGTATCCGTATTCCTGACGAAACTGTTCACGCAGCTAAAGATCGGCGTGCCGGTGTTCATCATCGTCACCTTCCTGGCCTATATATATCTGAAGTTCCTTAAGCGGGGCTATATGAAGAGGGTCGAGTCGGATGAGGAGATGGATCACAGGAAACTCAATCTGATCTCCTGGGGACTGGCCGGAGCTTTCGGCGTCGTAGCGACCTACTTCGCCGTGACGCGGCTATGGTTCCAGACTTTGCAGTTCACGAACAGTACGAACTTTGATATCAAAGATCCGCTATATAACAACGACATATCGTTCTATGTATTTAAGCTGAACTTCATAGAGCAGCTGAACGCGATGGTGATCATGCTGATCGTCGCGTTCGCCCTCCTGACGTTCATCTACTATATGGTGCTCCTGACGGTCCGCACACCGAAGATCTTCGAACAGGTCGAGGACGTGCAGGACGAATATGAGGAAGAGGAGCAGGGATACGACGAATACGAGGATGACGAGGAACGTTATACCGGTGAGCGCATGGACGACAACAATCCGTTCAGCGAGATCAATGACGTATTCGGCAGATTCAGCAAACAGTTCGGAGAGCAGTTCGGCAAGGGCAGCGGTCCGTTTGGCGGCGGTGGTCCGTTTGGCGGCGGGCAGAAGAAGCCGAACAGAAAAAAAGAAATCGACAACCAGAACGTTCGTATGCTCCTGCACATCGCGGAGAAGCAGCTGATCATCGTCGGTGTCCTGTTCTTCCTGATGCTCGGCGTTTACTTCTTCCTGAGACAGTTTGACCTGCTCTTTGGAAGCACCGGTGCCGTATATGGCGCAGGCTTTACCGACGTCAACGTGACGCTGTGGATGTACCGGATCCTGATGGGGCTTTCGGTGCTCGCAGCTATCGGTGTGGCGGTCGCCATCGCTAAAAAACGCGTGAAGCCCGGCGTGATCATTCCTTTGATCATGGTCGCGGTCGGTATCATCGGCATGGGCGGCGGCATGCTCGTACAGAGCCTGATCGTACAGCCGGATGAGATCAACAAAGAAAGCAAATACCTGGAGAGAAACATCGAATACACGCAGTACGCTTACGGGCTGGACGGGGTCGATATGAAGGCCTTCAAGGCGAGTAACAACCTCACCAGCAGTGACATTGCGGCCAACGAGGAGACCATCTCCAATATCCGTATCAACGACTATTCGCCGGCCAAGACGTTCTACAACCAGACGCAGGCGATCCGTCAGTACTATGAATTCGCGGACGTCGACGTCGACCGTTACACCATCGATGGCGACTATACACAGACCTTCCTCGCATCCCGTGAGATCGACGAGGAAAAGATCAGCAATACCTGGCTGAACAGACACCTGAAATACACCCACGGCTATGGTGCGGTCCTGTCCCGCGTAGACAAGATCACCGCCAGCGGCCAGCCTGACATGCTGATCTCCAACATCCCGCCGGAATCCGTCGTAGACCTGCAGATCACAGATCCGTCGATCTATTTCGGAGAAATGACCAACGACTACGTTCTGGTCGATACCTCCGAGGATGAATTCGACTATCCGGACGGCAACAGCAATAAGTACTGCAAGTACGATGGCAGCGCCGGAATCAAGATGAATCTGCTGACCAGACTGATGTTCTCCGTCAGAGAGCGTTCCCTGAAGATGCTCGTCTCCGGAAACATCAAGACCAGCTCGAAGATCCTGATCAACCGGAACATCATGAAGCGTGTCAAGACGATCATGCCGTATCTGGATTACGATGAGGATCCGTACATGACGACGGTAGACGGCAAGCTGTACTGGATCATCGATGCATATACCGCAACCAACCGGTATCCGTATTCCGAGCCGTACAATGCTGAGACGGATGTGAATTACGTCAGAAACTCCATCAAGGTCGTCATCGACGCATACAATGGAGACACGAGCTACTACATCGTAGACAAGTCCGATGCCATCGCGCAGACCTTCAAGAGCATCTATCCGAAGCTCTTCAAGGACATCGACGAAATGCCGGATGGGATCAAGGC
>JAFRLD010000006.1 GCA_017431395.1 Bacillota bacterium
AATGCCTGAACAGCTTCGAGCAGGGTCGTCGGAAGCGCCTTGACCTCCTTCTTTTGCTCCTCGGTCAGATCGTACAGGTTGAAGTCATAGGGACCCCATCCGCCCTTCATCGGATCGATCTCCTTCTTGATCCCGTCGATGCCCGCCATCAGGATCGCCGCGAACGCATAATACGGATTGCAGGTCCCGTCAGGATTTCTGAGCTCGAACCGCTTCGTCTCCGGGGACTTCGCGTAGGCCGGGATACGGATGACTGAGCTCCGGTTGGCGGTGGCGAATCCGATCGTAACGGGGGCTTCGAAGCCGGGCACGAGCCTCTTGTAGGAGTTCGTCGAGGGGTTCGTGAACGCGCAAAGGCTGGCCGCATGCTCCAGGATCCCTCCCATGAAATGCATGGCTGTCTTCGACAGATGGGAGTACTCATCTCCATAAAACAGCGGCTTGCCGTCCTTGAACAGGTGCATGTGCACGTGAAGGCCTGAACCCGCCTCATCGTAGATCGGCTTCGGCAGGAAGGTCGCCGTCCGGTTGTCCTCCATGGCAGCGTTCTTGATGATGTATTTCGCGATCATGGTCGCATCGGCCATGTCGACCATCTCGCCCAGTTCCACTTCGATCTCGACCTGGCCCGGACCGCCGACCTCATGGTGGTGGTATTTGACCGGAACGCCCCAGTCCTCCAGGATCATGCAGATCCTCGATCTCGTATTGTAGGTGATATCCTGCGGGATATCCGCGTGGTAGCCTTTTTTGCGGCCGACCTGATATCCCTTGTTGCGGATGTCATCCTCGATCGCCGAGTTCCACTCCGCCTGGGAAGTGTCGACCTGGCAGAACACCTGGTCCGGCCTTGCCGCATATGCGACCTGGTCAAAAAGATAGAATTCGTATTCCGGTCCGACGATCATCTGATCGGCGATCCCCTGATCCTTCATGTACTTCTCCGCCGCCAGGGCAACGTTTCTCGGATACTGATCGAACGGCCGGTTCTCCGGCTCATCGATCACGAACACATCCCCCATCATAGTGATGGTCGGGACCTCGACGAAATTGTCGACGATCGCTGACTTAAGGTTCGGGATGAACACCATGTCGGACTTCTCGATCGGCGCGTATCCATAGTTGGATCCGTCAAATCCGATGCCGTCTTTCATGGTCCGCTCCGTGAACCGCTCTGCGGGGATCGAAAGATGCCGCCATCTTCCCTCCAGATCGACCATTTTGAAGTCGATCATCTCAATGTTTTTCTCTCTGATAAATGATTTTACTTCTTCTACTGAACGAAACATACCTCTCTCCAACTTCCATAGCTTGTATTAAAAATGATTTGATGAACAATAATAAGGGATCAGACGGTCTCCTCGAACTCACTGCCGCAGTGCGGGCAGCGGATCCGGATGCGTCCGGCGCCGACGGGGACCTGCAGACTGCCTTTGCAGTTCGGGCAGATGAAGATCCTCTTGCCAGGGGCAGGCTTCTGTTTCCTGCGGGGCCTTGCGCCTCCGGCACCTGTACTTCCATAGTTCCGGCCGGCCGCAGAGCTGCCCCGGCCGCCGGTGAACCTGGCTTTTAGAACCATGTATTTCATATTTTCCTGCTGGCGTTTTCCGATGTTTCTCGAGAACATCCGGCAGTAGACGATGATCAGGAGGATCACCACAGCCAGGTTGAGTATATGCCGCGGAACGAAGATCCCGATCACGATCAGGATCGCCGAAACGATCAGGAGGAACCGGTTCAATTCGTCGTTCCCGTACCTTCCGATCATATATCTTGCAAACCATTTTCTGAATCCGTTCATTACCTGCCTCCGTTATGATTTCGAAATGCCGAATACATGCTGCGCAGCCTCTACAGATTTCATAGCATCGCTGCAGTAATAGTCCGCGCCGATCTGTTTCGCATAAGAGTCCGTGAGCACGGCGCCTCCGACCATGACCCTGCACTCCGGCGCTGCCTGCCGGACTGCCGCGATGGTCTCCTCCATGCTCTTCAGGGTGGTCGTCATCAGGGCAGAAAGCCCTACGAGCCGGATGCCCCTTTCTTTGACCGTCCGGACGATCTCCTCTGCCGGAACGTTCTTTCCCAGATCGATCATATGAAAACCGTAATTGTCCATGATGACTTTCACGATGTTCTTGCCAATATCATGGATATCCCCGTGGACCGTGGCGATGACCACCTCGCCCTGGCTCACGGAAGCTTCTCCGGATCCTGCCAGCCGGTCTTTGATGATCTCGAAACCGGCCTGGGCTGCCTGCGCTGCCTGCAGCATCTGCGGGAGGAACAGCGACCCGTCTTCGAACTTCTTGCCGACCCGGTCCAGTGCCGGGATCATATACCCGCTCACGATCTCCATCTCGGTATGTTCCTCCAGGAGCGCGTTCACGGCTGTGACCGTGTCTTTTTCCAGGCCGCGTTCGACAGCGAAGAAGATGTCGTGCTCCTGGTTACGTGCTCCCGTGCTCCCGGAGCTGCCTGTGCTGCCTGTACTGCCGGAAGCGCCGGAACCGCCTGTGCTTCCCGAGCCGCCGCTCGTAAGCGCCACCTGCGCCCCTGCGTCTACGATGCTGCAGATCGCTTTTTTCTCTGTATATCTTTCGATGAACGCCTGCGCGGTCTCATCCACATTCTTAAGCACATTGAACGCGTAGACCGACGCCATCATATCCTCATCGTTCGGATTGATGATCGGCAGGTCGAGCCCGTTCTCCATGGCCAATGTCAGGAAGGTCCGGTTGATCACAGGACGAAGCGGCAGGCCGAAGCTCACATTCGAGACTCCAAGTGCCGTATGCAGTCCCAGCCGTTCCCTCACCATGCGGACCGCCCGCAGGGTCTCATTCACTTCTTTTTGCTGCGCCGATGCGGTGAGCGTCAGGCAGTCGATGATCACATCCTGCTTCGGGATCCCGTGATCCAGTGCCCTCTGCAGGATCCGCTCCGCGATGGCGAAACGCTCCTCGGCAGTCCCCGGGATGCCCTTGTCGTCCAGCGTCAGGCCGATGACCGCCGCTCCGTATTTTTTCACCAGGGGCAGGATCTGATCCATCACCTTCTCTTCCCCGTTGACCGAGTTGACGATCGCCTTGCCGTTATACACCCGCAGGGCCGCTTCAATGGCGGCCGGATTCGACGAGTCGATCTGAAGAGGCAGGTCCGTGATCGACTGCACCTTCTTGACCACCTTCGGCATCATCGCCACTTCATCGAGCCCGGGAACGCCTACGTTGACATCCAAAATCCCTGCCCCTGTGTCCACCTGGTCGATCGCCTGGTTGAGCAAATAATCGAAGTCCCCATCCAGCAGCGCCTGCTTCATCCGTTTCTTGCCGGTCGGGTTGAGCCTCTCCCCGATCACCGTCACATGATCGACCGTGACAGCCCGGCTCCGGCTGGAGACCTTAAGCGGCGGGATGTCTTCCGCGCCTGTTATATCCTCTGCCGAAGTGATATACTGGATCCCGTCGCCAAAACTGGAGACCTGCGCCTCGGGCGCACTCCCGCCTGCTGCGTCGCGGAGCTTCTTCCACTCATCGTATTCCTGTATCTTCTCCGCAAGCCTTCCGATGTATTCCGGGCTGGTCCCGCAGCATCCGCCGATCATATTCACTCCCGCTTTGATGAACGGTTCCATGGATCTGGCGAAGTCTTCTTCTGTGATGTCGTATTCTCCGGTGGCAGGATCCGGCAGTCCTGCGTTCGGCTTGGCAAACACCGGCAGACTCGTATAGCCCTGCAGCTGCCGGATCATCGGATAGATCTGGTCCGGTCCGAGCGAGCAGTTGATGCCCACGGCATCGGCCCCGAGCCCTTCGAGCTGCAAAGCCATCGTCTCAAGGCTTGTCCCTGTGAACGTCCGCCCGCCCTCATCAAAGGACATGGAAACGATCACCGGCAGATCACAGTTTTCTTTCGCAGCCAGAACAGCTGCCTTCGTTTCATAAAGGTCGGTCATGGTCTCGATCACGACCAGGTCCGCTCCAGCTTTTGCACCAGCCAGCACCAGCCTCTGGTACGTCTGATACGCCTCTTCGAAGGTAAGCGCTCCCAGCGGCTCGACCATTTCCCCGAGCGGGCCCATATCCAGAGCCACGAAGATCTCACGACCCTCTGCAGCCATATCCGCCTTCACCTTCTGGCCAGGCGCCATCAGCCTGCGGATGTCATCCTCTATGAGTTCCCCGCGCTGGCAGATCCGGTAACGGTTGACCGTGAACACCGGTGCGTAAATGATGTCGGAGCCTGCCTCCACGTACCTGCGGTGGATCCCCTCGACCACATCTGGATGGTCCAGCAGATAATCGTTCGTATCCTCCCCGGAACGCATCCCCGCCTGCTGCAGCTGGGTGCCCATGGCCCCGTCGAGGATGTAGGTTTTTTTTCTGAAATCAATTCCCATTTTCTTATTATTTCTCTTTCTGTGATCTGCTCTGCCGCGTATTTCACGCTGACGTTATATTATACATTACTTCGTATAGTAAATACAATGATGCTCGTGTGAAGATTCGCTGCCGGGCGCACAAAAAAGCCGGTTTCCCGGCTATTTATTACAGTGGTTTCAATGTCAGGCCGCATGAGCCCTCCCGCAGCGGCCCCTATTCGAAACAGGCTTCGCTTCTCCGCTTCGGAAGCAGGTCCGCGATCTCGTCGTGCACTCTTAAAGCCACGTTCGGATCGTTCATCGTATAGAGATGGATCCCGTCCACGCCGTGATCGATCAGATCCCGGATCTGCCCCACAGCATAGTCGATGCCCGCCTCATAAAGCCGTTCCGGATCATGCTCGTACCGGCTGATCATGGCTGTGAAATCATGGGGCAGGCTGGCTCCGGATAGCTGCACGGTCTTCTCGATCTGGGTCGCTTTCACGATCGGCATGATCCCCGCGGAGATCGGCACCGTGATGCCGGCGCTCCTGGCCAGGTCCAGGAATTCATAAAACGCGGTGTTATCAAAAAACAGCTGCGTGATCAGCACCCGTACGCCGGCGCCGATCTTGTACTTCAGGTTCTGGATGTCGCTGTCCAGGCTCTCGCTCTGGTAGTGGCCCTCCGGATAGCAGGCCCCGAGGATCTCCAGCTGATCGTTGCATTTTCTCTGGATCTCGATGGCTAGCTCGTTGGCATGTTTGAACTCGCGTTTGATGTCTTCCCCGGGGACGATATCGCCCCGCAGCGCCATGACGTTCTCAATGTCCGCGTCCTGGAACCGGGCGATCATTTCCTGCACGTCCTCTCTGGTGGAATTGACGCATGTCAGATGAGCCACGGTCTCGATCCCGTAGTTCTTCTTGATGTTCGAGGCGATCTCGCAAGTGGAGTTATCGGCGATGTTGCCGCCGGCCCCATACGTCACGCTGATAAAATCCGGCTCGCACTTCGCGAGCTGCTCCACCGCTTCATAGAGGGACTCCCGGTTGGTCTTTCGCTTCGGCGGGAAGATCTCCAGGGAGAACACCGGCTTTTTCTCTTTATATATGGCAGGGATCCGCATTGAATTTTTCCTCGCTTTCACCTAATATAGCGATATCATACCACTCCGATAGGTTTTATGCAAATGCTGGACCGCCCGGCCTCCCTGCCGCTGGACCGCCCGGCCTCCCTGCCGCGGAGTCCGAAATGCATTTTTTTTCCCAAAACGCGGCTAAGAATCCCTGAAACCATTGAAATCAGGATGTCGTTAGCCGCGCATTTTTTGCTCATTTCGGCCTAAATGGAATATTTTTCTATTTTCGCGCGGCTAAACTTTTTAAATTTCAACGTTTCCAGCCCTTGTTAGCCGCGAAAATGGAAATAATTGTTATTTTTATCGGCCACAAACCATGGAGGTTCCAAAATCGCGCGGCTAAGCATCATCAATTTTCAACGTTTATAAGGATTCTTAGCCGCGTTTTTAAGGAAAAAATGCATTTCTCTATTTCAGCGCCGCCTCGACTTCCTCCCGGGAGATCCCGAACCGGTTCAGCCGGTGCAGGAAAGTCTTCGCGGTCGCCTGCCCGATGCCAAGCTTCTGTCCCAGCTGGCGCCGCCTCTGGGCGGCGCCGGGAACCCCGTCCAGGCCCCAGCGAAACAGGTCTGCCGGGGTGAAGGCTTCCGTACCGGCGCCTGAACCGGCCGCTTCCGTGCCGGAACCGCCTGTGCCCGGCTCTGTGCCGCCGCACGATGCAGCCCCGGAACCGCCTGTCCCCGGCTCCGTGCCGTGCGCCTTAGCATCCACGCTGCCGTGCACCTTCCCCAGCGCTTCCTGTATGGCTTCGGGAGAGGCGTTTTCGATGCCGATGTCTCCAGCCTTTGCAGCAAGGGCCTGGTCCAGGAAGGCCTCCTTAGCTTCGGGAAAACGCTCCAGGATCCGGCGCCGGATCTGCTCCCCGGCGGTGTCCGGATCGGTGAACACGATGATGCCTTTTGTCTGATATGCTTTATCGATCAGGTCCCAGGTCTCCTCCCGGATCCCGAACCCGTGGGTCTCTATGGTCACTGCGTCGACGGCGCAGCGGATAGCCGCCGTATCGTCCCGGCCTTCGACGACGATGATCTCTTCGATTTTGGGAAGGTTCATTTCTTTTTTTGTCTCCGTCTGATTCTATGCTATACTGTTAACAACCATTATACGACATCGGAGGTGCAACATGAAACCACTCAATAAATATTTCGACCACACCTTGCTTAAACCCGATGCCACTGAGGCGCAGATCATGAAGCTGCTTTCGGAGGCCGCCGCTTACGAGTTCGCTTCGGTCTGTGTGAACGGCAGCTTCGTAAGTGCGGCCGCAGAGTACCTGCAGGAAACGGACGTGAAAGTCGCCTGCGTCGTTGGCTTCCCTCTGGGGGCTCAGACCGCGGATGCGAAAGCCGCCGAAGCCCGCATAGCCATCGCGGACGGGGCGGATGAGATCGATATGGTCATCAACATCGGCGCAGCCAAAGACGGCCGCTGGGATTACATCCGCTATGAGATCCACCTGCTGGCCCAGCTCTGCCACGAGGCGAAGGCTAAAGACGGCGGTCCGGTCCTCCTTAAAGTCATCCTCGAGACCTGTCTTCTGACCGACGACGAGATCGTCCTCGCCTGCCAGATGGCAAAACGTGCGGAAGCCGATTTCGTGAAGACGTCCACCGGATTCAGTACCGGCGGTGCCACCACGCACCACGTCGAGCTCATGAGAAAAACCGTGGGCGATGATCTGCAGATCAAGGCTTCCGGCGGCATCCGTACGCTGGCTGACGCGCAGGCTATGATCGACGCCGGCGCCGACCGTTTGGGCTGCAGCGCCTCCGTTCAGATCATGGAGGAAATGTAGGCCAGGCAGCACCGGGGGCCGATGTCCCCCGCCTCTATAGCCACCGGCGGCCCGGCCGGCCCATATCCACGAAAAAAACTGCTCCCCCTTGCAGCCTCTGCTTAGCTGGGAAGCAGTTTTTAATTATCTTTTATTTTCGCGGCAGAGCCGCAGCAATCACCTCTACAGAACCGCCTTGATCGCGTCCAAGAACTCCGGGAAGTCCTCATAAGCCGGAAGTTCAGGATGCTCCGCCTTGATCGCGTCTGTGCTCTTGAAGAGGAATCCGTGCTTGCTGGCAAGGATCATGGCCAGATCGTTGTGGCTGT
>JAFRLD010000044.1 GCA_017431395.1 Bacillota bacterium
ATCAATGCGTCGTCCAGATATAGTGGAAGTGAGGGGAATCGGTCGTAGACCGCCACGGAGCGTAGCAGTAAGGCACCACGGAGCGAAGCTCCTGTGCCTTTTGCAGGACACCTGCCGCAGCTCTCGCTACGCGAATCGCTGGGCTAGGGGTTCCACCTCCTGCGGTCCTGACAGGGGACCTACATCGCCTCCCTACTCGCTATCGCTCGCCGCTCGCCGTGTTAGGTCTCCCAACCCGCCAGGGTCGATTCCCTACGACAATCCCCTGTGAAATGAAAAAAGGCCTTATGGCCTTTTTCATTTCATGGTGGAAGTGAGGGGAATCGAACCCCTGTCCGAAAGCATTTCCAACGGACTTTCTCCGAGCGCAGCTTCTGATTTATTGATTCGCCTCGGCAGCCGCCCAGAAGCAGGCTGCTGTCTCAGCTATCCCGTGAGTCCCTTATGCTGCCGGGCTTTCACATAAGGTTTCCTGCATGTTTGACACCGGGTCTCTGACCTACAGGTGAATCAGAGTCGGCGCGCGGTGCTGAACTAAGCAGCAAATGCGAGTCTGTTGTTATTTTTAGCGTTTGTATTTAACGGGTCCTTTTAGCGCAGCTGGACCATCTGCGGCTCGCTTATCCGGTTTCTACACCCCCGTCGAAACCAGTACACCCCCATATATGGCAGGATCCGGAGCATCAAGGCGCCGTGCTCCTGCACTTTTTTCATCGGAACGAGAATCCCCTGGCGCAGGTCTTATAGAGTATCGTCGCCGATGGAACTGGCTTTTTCCTGATACTCTACTCTTGTTTCCTCGATCATCTGCTCCATGTTGTCGATCTCTTCGTAGCTGTCCTTGATCTGCTCGCACATCTCGATGATCGTGGGATCCTCCAGTTTGCCTTCCTTGTAAAGCTTATAGCAGTAGTCGCCGATGTCCTTCTTGGCGATACCGATATCGGATCTGGCAGAGCTGATCCGGCTCTTAAGCTTGCTGATCTCCTTGATCTCCTCTGCCTTGTTGCCTGCTCTGGTGGCCGCGTTGGTAGCGCCCTTAGTGATCTTTGCTAATAAATCCTGCATCTTTCGTTCTATCCTCCGTTCGGTAGTTTTTTAGACCGTTCAAGGCCGGTCATCTATCGGTCAGTCCCTCCGCCGCATGGCCTGCTGCATTCTCCGGTCAGCATCCCGTTTAGCGGTCGTCTGTCGCTTATCATATTCCTTCTTGCCACGGGCCACGGCAAGCTCTACTTTCGCCCTTCCGTCATCATTAATGTACATCCGCAAAGGCACCAAAGTCAAGCCCTTCTGGGTCGTGTACCCGATCAGTTTACGTATCTCCCTTTTATGTAACAAAAGCTTTTTCGGCCGGAGAGGATCTGTATTGAACCGGTTCCCCTGCTCATAAGGGCTGATGTTCATCCCATGCAGGATCACCTCTCCCCGCTCGATCTTGGCGAAGGACTCCTTAATGCTGACTTTGCCCTGACGCACGGACTTGATCTCCGTCCCGGTCAGCACGATGCCTGCTTCATACGTCTCCTCTATGAAATAGTCGTGTCTCGCTTTCTTGTTGTTCGCTACCAGTTTCATATTCTTATCGTTTTGTCATGTGCCGATCCAGCTTTTGCTTGTCCAGCCTTTGCAAAACCCGTAACTCCCTATAGCCTCGTGATCTGATTGAACGGGAAGAGGCGGACCACGGCCTTCCCGACCACGTCGTCCTCATCCACGTTGCCGACCTGCGGCGACCGGCTGTCCAGGCTCACCTCACGGTTGTCCCCCATGCAGAACAGCTCATCCTCGCCGACCTCCAGATCGACGATGTCCATACCTTCGTCCGCCATCGTCTCCTGTCCGTGGATATACGGTTCATCCAGGAGCTCACCGTTCCGGTACACCTTGCCGTCCTGGATCGTCATCTTGTCCCCTTCGACGCCGATGACCCGCTTGATCAGAAGCTTCTTGCCCGTGCCATCGGTCTTCTCCAGATCGGACTTGAACACGATGATGTCCCCGTATCCCGGATGGTCCTTATGGAAGTAGGAGAGCTTGTTGATGATAAGGTAGTTGTTCTCATAGAGCGTCGGCTCCATGGAGCTCTCCTTAACGATGGTCGGCTTGATGATCACTGTGATCACAGCCACGATGATGATTGCTATAATAATGTCTTTGATAAACTCTTTCATCTAATCTCTACGATCCTTCCTTTTTTCCTGCTTACTCGATCCTGCCGAACTTCGATAATGGCCAGATCCTGAAGAGCACATTGCCTTTTATCTTTCGCATATCCACAACGCCAAGCTTCGGATTCCGGCTGTCGAGCATCTCCTCGCGGTTGTCGCAAAGCAGGAACACTTCATTTCCCTCCAGCGTAACATCCACTTCGCCCTCGGCCCCGCGGATCCCGTTCGGCGTCACATATTCCTCATCGTTCACCGTCACGACCCCGTCCTGGATGACCACATGGTCCCCGTCACTGGCGATGACGCGCGCGATGATATTGTCTTCTGAGGCCTGCTTCGACAACACTTTGTCGAGGATCACGATCTTTCCCTGCTCCGGCACTTTTCGCTTGATGGAATAGTGCGTGAGCTTGCTGGTCACGAGCAGCTGCCCATCCTTGATCGTCGGATCCATGGCTGTCCCCTCGTTGATCTCCGGTGCCACCACCAGAAACAGCACGATGGCCAGCGCCGCTGCCGTCATATACGGGGATCTTCGCCGTCTGCCGGCGGTGTCCCCTCTGCTAAACAGTCTGTACTCAGCCATTGATCAATTCCTTTTCTATCTGTTCGAACACTTTCGGCGGCTTCGCCTCCACGGTCTTTCCCGAAAGCTTATCCAAAGGCTGGTCCAATTCCCCGAACTCCAGCCGGTACGCATGCAAAAGCTGGCTCGATACGCCGTACCTCCTGCAGTCCTCATTCACCTTCGGATCCCCATACTTGGGGTCGCCTGCGAGAGGATGCCCGGCGCCTGCCAGATGCACCCGGATCTGATGGGTCCTCCCTGTGATCAGCTCCGCCTCGATGAGAGAAACTCTCCTGCCAGGTCGGACCGGGCGGACGTGGGTTTCGGCGGGTTGGGTTGTGGCGCCCGGTTTTATGTCAACCTGCCCCTCGGCTTGCCCCGCGGCTGCGGCATGTCCCTCGGCGGCCTCTACGATCCGCACCCGGTTCGTCTCCTTGTCCTTGCTTAAGGCGCCCGTCAGAACCAGCTCGCTATCGATGGTGCCCGCTGCGATCGCCAGATAGAACTTGCGGATACGGTCCCTCTCCCGGATCAGCTTCGTCAGCTGCCGCAGAGCTTCGGCCGTCTTACCGAAGATCACGAGGCCGCTGGTGTTCCGGTCGATCCGGTTCACCGGCGCCGGCGCGAAGGTCCGTTCCCTGGCGGGATCATACTCGCCCTTCTCCTGCAGATAGCCGCAGACCTGGTTGGCGAGCGTATTGCTCTTTTCTCTCGCATCCCCGTGCACCAGAAGTCCCTTAGGCTTATTCACGATCAGCACCTGATCATCTTCGTAAGCGATCCGGAACTGTCTCCTGGCTGCGGGCTTCTTCTTCGGGCTCCTGGCGATCTTACCGAGCTGTTCCTCGGTCAGGTACAAAGTGATCTCATCGCCCGGCGCGAGCTGCGCGTCCTCATGGACCCGGCGGCCATTGACCTTAAGGTCCTTGCGGAGGATCCGATAGACCATGCTGAGAGGCGCTCCGCCCAGATATTTTCGCAGAAAACGATCGACCCGCTGTCCCGCTTCATTTTCACCGATCACTATTTTTATCATACCGGGATTTATTATACAACATATGGGTACAGGAAACAATTAAATGAAGAAAAAATCACATTATCTGCAGATTCAATTGAGAAAAACAGGCATATGTGTTAATATGTTTTCTATGAATGGACTGAAAAACTTTTTTTACAAGAACAATGACATTATCATCGTACTATTGATTCTCATCGTCGCCGCCTTCCTGATCTATAGCCGGGTCAACCTCATCATGGACTACCCGGAGAAGATGGCTGCGCAGAATCTTACAGAAACGGTTCAGGAAACAGAAACAACCGGTACTGCCGATGAAACAGAATAGGAGGTCAAAATGGCACTGGTAACAAGCAAAGAAATGTTTGCGAAAGCTTATGATGGAGGCTATGCTATCGGAGCTTTCAACGTCAACAACATGGAGATCGTACAGGGGATCACCGAGGCCGCATCCGAGCTCAGAAGCCCGGTCATCCTGCAGGTATCAAAGGGCGCACGGGCCTATGCCAACCACACATATCTCGTGAAGCTCGTTGAAGCGGCGATCCAGGAGAATCCGGATCTTCCGATCGTTCTCCACCTTGACCACGGCGATTCCTTCGAGCTTTGCAAAAGCTGTATCGACGGCGGCTTCACTTCCGTCATGATCGATATGTCTTCGAAACCGTTCGAAGAAAACATCGAGATCACCCGTCAGGTCGTTGAATACGCTCATGACCATGGCGTTGTAGTCGAAGCAGAACTCGGAACCCTTGAGGGCGTCGAGGATGAAGTCGTTGTAGAAGCAGGTCAGGCCAGCTATACACGTCCGGAAGAAGTCGAAGAGTTCGTATCCCGCACGGGCTGTGACTCACTGGCGATCGCCATCGGCACTTCCCACGGCGCTTATAAGTTCCGTCCGGAACAGTGCACCGTGAACGAAGACGGGATCCTCGTTCCCCCACCACTACGCTTCGACGTACTCGAGGAAGTAACCAAGAGACTCCCGGGCTTCCCGATCGTTCTTCACGGTTCCTCCTCTGTACCGCAGGAATTCGTAGAGATGGTCAACAAATACGGCGGCAATATGCCTAATGCGATCGGTATCCCTGAGGACCAGCTCCGTCAGGCTGCTAAGTCCGCTGTCTGCAAGATCAATATTGACTCCGATATCCGTCTTGCCATGACCGGCAACATCCGTAAGCATTTCGCTGAGCACCCGGATCACTTCGATCCGCGCCAGTACCTCAAGCCCGCAAGACAGGCGGTCAAGGACATGGTTGCCCGGAAGATCGTCAACGTGCTCGGATCCGACGGGAAGATCTAAACTGATAGGAGTACTTCCGGCATGACTGATATGAACACAAGCAATTCTGTTCCTAAGCGGATCGCCGCTCTGCGGGATCTGATGCAGCAGGCTGGCATCGCCGCCTGCATCGTTCCAACCGCAGATCCTCATATGTCGGAATATATCAGCGATCATTTCAATATCAGAGAATACATCACCGGATTCACCGGTTCCGCCGGCACTGCTGTCATCACTGACAGCGATGCCGGCCTCTGGACCGACAGCCGCTACTGGCTGCAGGCCGAGCAGGAACTGGCAGGATCCGGTATTCGTTTGTTCAAAGACGGCCTGCCAGACACGCCATCCGTGGAAGCATATTTGTGCGGGGCGCTTTCGGGCGGCGGTTCGGGCGTGGGCGCCGTTGATGGCCCGGTGGTCGCGGGGGCGGGCGCGGGCGCAGTTGATGGCCCGGGCGCGGGCGTTGTCTGCACGGACGGCCGGCTCATCAGTTCCGCACAGGCGGACCGTCTTCGCACTGCGTTCAAAGCCTGCCATCTGCATCTGGACACGGACCGGGATCTCATTTCTGAGATCTACCCGGATGCCCCCCCGCTCAAGACGTTCGAGGTATTTGAACATCCGGTTTCCTATGCAGGCATATCACGAACAGAGAAGATCGATCAGGTCCGCTCTCTGCTCGCAGAGCATGGAGCGGACGTACTGGTGCTCCCAATGCTGGATGACATTGCCTGGCTCCTGAATCTGCGTGGTTCCGACATCCCCTGCAATCCGGTATTCTTCTCGTTCGTGATCATGACACGCGAGCAGACCCGGCTCTATGCGTTTATGGACCGGTTCCCGGCGGACCTTCAGGAGAAGCTGAAGCGGGACGCAGTCACACTGCTCCCTTATGAGCAGTTCTATGAAGATCTGGCGGACCTGTATCTTATATCGGACGGTGCTGGCGGTTCCTGTCCGGTGGACGGTGCAGGCGGTTCGGACCTGCCCGGCCTGACCGTCATGCTCGATCTGAAAACCTGCAGCGACCGCATCCGGCAGCTCCTTCCTGCCTCTGCCCGAGTGCTCGACCGGCCCAGTCCGGTCATGCGCATGAAGGCCATCAAAAATCCGGCCGAAATGGACGGGATCCGTACCGCCCACCTGCAAGACGGCATCGCCATGTGCCGCTTCCTCTTCTGGTTAAAGCAGTCCGTATGTGGGTCCAAGAAAGCTACCGGATCCCAGCCGGAGAAAACCACCGGAACGCAGCCGGGATCCCCTCTCACAGAGCTTTCTGCCGCGTCGAAGCTCTCAGAATTCCGCAGCATGAGGGCCGGATTCATCGGAGACAGTTTTGATCCGATCGTAGCTTATGGCCCCCATGGTGCCATCGTGCACTATTCCGCCACAGAAGCGAGCGATATTGCCCTTCAGCCGGAGGGCCTGCTTTTGGTCGATTCCGGGGGCCAGTACGAAAACGGGACCACCGACATCACCCGTACGATCGTAATGGGTCCTCTAAGCGATGAAGCCAAACATCTTTTCACCGCTGTCCTTCGTGGCCACATCGATCTGGCCCGTGCCAGGTTCCGTCGCGGCTGTACCGGGGCGAGTCTCGATATCCTCGCACATCAGCCTTTATGGGATCTCGGTCTGGACTATGGGCATGGGACCGGCCACGGCGTCGGCGCCTTTCTGAACGTCCACGAAGATCCCATCCGGATCCATTGGGCTACCGGGCGAAAAGCTTCCAGGATCTCTGCGAAGGATAAGGCTTCCGCAAAAGGTGGACCGTCCCCAACCGGAACTACCGCCGCCGGAGCTTCCGCAACCGGAACTACCGCAGCTGCAACTCCGTCCGTATCCATAACTCCGGCCTCCTACACCGCTGCTGAACTTCCGGTCCTGACCGAGGGTATGCTGTTCTCCGATGAACCCGGCTTCTATGCTGCCGGCAAATTCGGGATCCGGCATGAGAACCTGCTTCTTTGCGTCCCTGATCAGACCACCGAATACGGCGACTTCCTGAAGTTCGAACCGGTCACCCTCGTCCCATTCGATCTCGACGGGATCGATCCCGCTCAGATGCAGCCGGATGAGATCAGCTGGCTCAATGCTTATCATGAGCGCGTTTACACCGCGATCGCCCCACATCTGAACGAAGCCGAACGCGCCTGGCTGCGCGAAGCGACCCGGCCGATCGGAAGTACTTCCGCAGTCTAAACTCGCCCTGCAAAAAAATGCTCGGTGATTTTTCCTTAATCAACTGTAAATTATTGGTATCGCAAGCTGATCCAAGCTGAGTTTTTGTAAAAAACGCGGTGATTCAAGGTGGTTTTTACAACAAATTGTGAATGGTAAACTAAAATCCCCAGGAAACGGCAAATAATTTTCCCCAAAAACGGCAAACAATTTTCCCCACC
>JAFRLD010000045.1 GCA_017431395.1 Bacillota bacterium
CCGGCGAAGCTGATCCCTTCGATCTGGGCGAGATCGATCCCTTCGGTCAGTTCCTTCAGGCCGGAGACCGTCTGGTCATACCGGTCTTGCGGGTCCTGCTCCGACCACCCGGGCTGCGGGAAGTGGAGCGGGTAAGAGCGGGAGACGATGCGGACCGCCGCACCGCGCTCATCCATCAGCAAAAGCTTGACAGCTGAGGTCCCTAAATCAATTCCGATAAAAAACATGTTTGCTACCTCCGTGTTATCTGAGTGTCATGGACCATCCTGTATGGTAGGTGCTGCCGGCGGCAAGACGGATCAGATCGCTTTTGCAGGCGAGATCCTCGATCACGTCCTGACGGGACGGCAGGGAGGACCAGGGTTCGATACAGATGTAGGGAGCATCCGTTTTCGGAGCATGCCAGAGGCCAAGATATGGGAGCCCTGGGTAATGCATAGTAACGGAATGCGTGCTCCCGTCTGCTTTCAAGGTGACGGTATCCGCGACGTTTTTCAGGACGATCGCGTCATCGTCAAACATTTCGTGATGCAGAGGGAGGACCATCCCGTGCTCCAGCGGGAAGTCCGTGTCGATGCCGCTCAGGAAACATGCGGGCGTGTGACCGACCCGGCTCGGCAGATGCGGATGGGAAAACTCCAGATAGTGATCCTCAAAGGACAGATCCTCTTCGAGGGGGACCTTGAATCCCGGGTGTCCTCCGATGCCGAAGTACATGGTGCCTTCAGACCGGTTCTGTACATCATAGGAAACATGCAGTGTGTTCCCGTTGATCTCATAGGTGACCGAAAGGTCAAAGTGGAACGGGTACACGGAGAGTGTCTCTTCGCTGTCCCTGAGGCCGAACACGATACGGCCTTCCTCCGATGCGCAGACGGAGAAGGCAGAATCTTTCGCGAACCCGTGGATATCCATAGGATATTCCTTCTGATCCAGCGTATATTTGCCCTCCGTGAAACGGCCCACGTAGGGGAACAGCAGCAGGGATTGATCCGACCAGTAAGCCGGATCCCCCTGCCAGAGATATTCCCTGTCCTGCCAGCATACAGAGGTCAGCTGCGCCCCTACATCGTCGATGCAGACAGCAAGACCATCCTTTTCTATGCGGTAGTTCATTCTTTCGCCTCCGGATACTCGGTGCAGAGCAGGCGGTAGGCGGGGACATCTTCCTCGACTTCCGGGAAACGCCCGATCGGCTCGTAGAAATAGTTGTCCGTGTTGTCGTCATTGCACATGGAAACTTCGCCGAGAAGGACCGCGCCGGTGCCCGGTTCGACATTGAAGTCATGATATACGAACTGCTCGATCGTGATGCTTTCGCCCGGTGTCAGGCGTACGGCAGTCCCGGCGGGAACCGTGTAGGTGCGGCCGTCGCTCTTGATGGTGACATCCGTATCCGCCAGGGTCTCTCCTTCGCCGCGGTTGTATACGGTGATCAGGATATTGCCACCGCCGCGGTTGATGATGTCTTCCATCTTATATGCATGGTAGTGCATCGGGGCATACTGGCCGTCCCGGACCATCAGGAGTTTCTCTGCGTATGGCTTCGGGTACTTGTCCTTCATCTGCTGGTTTCCGTTGCGGATGGTGATGAGGGAAAAACCAGTCTTTGCGAAATCATTGAGCCCGTAATCGGTGATGTCCCAGCCGAGCATGTTCTCGCGGATCTCATCGTATTCATGGCTCTTGGTTTCCCATTCCTCCGGGGTCCAGTTACAGAACGGAGGGATCTCGAATCCGTGCTGGCGGATCAGTTCCTCCATCTCCCGGATCGCTTCATTGACCTCTGAACGTTTCATAATAGTATTTCTCCTTTGCTATTTTTTGCTTACAATCATAATAATCATATTCAAAAAGAGCAAAGTAGTCAATCGGTGCAGGGGTATCGGCACAAAAAATTGAACATATTATCTGAATGATCACAAAACATATTATTGAAATAATCTTGCAGTTTGCCATAGAATCAAATATAATAATTAAGACTTATCAAATCCGGACATGCATACATGCATAAGTGTATGCGGTCAAACGTAATTAAGGAGGAATAGTATGAAGTTGAAGACAATTCTAAGACTGTGCCTGATGGCTGGCATCATGGCCATTATGGCTGTTGCTTTGGCAGGCTGCGGCGGTGGCAGCTCCGATTCTGGAGAAGGCGAAGAAGCAGCTGCTGACAATTCAGGCACAACACTGAAGTTCCAGCAGTGGTGGGGCGCAGAGCTTCCTGAAGGCTATCTTGATGAGATCGTAGCTAACTTCGAAGCTGAGAGCGGCATCAAAGTCGAGCTCCTGACAGCTCCTTGGGCTGACACCAAGACAGCTATCACCGCGGGCGCTGCCAACAACACCATCGCAGACATCGTCAGCGTTGACGGCGCATGGCTTGCAGAGTTTGTTGACATGGGTATCCTGACCGACATTGAGGCAGCCGGCGTTGACACGAGCATCGTCGGCGACTACTGGAAGGTTGATGGCACAGGATATGTTGTTCCGGTCAACAACTTCGCATATCCAATGTACTGCAACATGGATATCCTGGAAGAAGCAGGCGTTGATGCTATCCCGACCACATGGTCCGAGCTGCTCGACGCATGCGAGAAGATCAAGGCTGCTGGCAAGCAGGCATTCGCTCTGAACCTGGGCACCACCAATGCGAATGGTATCCAGAACGTTTATGGCGGCACAGGCTGGGCTTCCGGCATCACCCTGAAGAATGAAGATGGCGCGTATGAAGTAGCGGATAACGAAGGCCAGATGGAACTGGCTGAGTTCTTCAAGGAAATGTATGACAAGGGTTACCTGTATGAAGGTATGGCAACTCTGGAAGAAGCAGAGATGACCAGTAACTTCGCAGCAGGTAACTGCGCATTCACCATTGCTTCCGCAGCTACCATGAGCCAGTTCACCGATGTAAACTTCGAGACAGCTCTCATCCCGTCCAAGGATGGTTATGATGGCGAGCACGGCATCTGCTATGCAAGCTGGGCTGTAGGTATCTCAGAAGCTTGCGAGAACAAGGAAGCTGCTGCACAGTTCATTAACTATCTGCTGAGCGGAGCTGACGGCGACGTCTCTGCGGGACTCGCAGCTACGATGTCCGCATTCCCGAACAGCACGGTTGCGAACCCGGACTACAGCGAAGCTCCGGAGCAGTTCCAGTCCTTCTATGAGCTGTACAAAGAGAACTATGTAATCAACGAGTACATCGGACTGCCGAACGCATCTGACGTTATGACCAACATGACGAACGATCTCGTTAAGTATCTGGAAGGCGAAATCGAAGCTACCGAGATGCTGACCAATTGGCAGGGTTATCTTGACGAAGCTGGAAAATAAGAGACAGTAAAAACATCTTTATAACAGGAAATGGAGTCATCTGCTTGACTCCATTTCCTGCATCTACTTGCAAGGGAGGGTGTTTTGAATCAGTTGCTAGGTAAAAGAACGGCACCATATCGGTACTTGGCGCCGACACTGATCTTAATGATCATTTTCCTGGTTATCCCGATCTTTAACGTCGTCAGGTACTCTTTCGTAGACAAGGCCATTGTACGTGATGACCCTGAATTCGTGGGTCTGGATAACTACCGCACGCTCGTGGCGGACGATTCGTTCTGGAATGCGACCGGGAATACCGTCATCTTCGTAATCGTCAGCGTCGTAGCGCATCTGGTGATCGGCATGTGCTTCGCCATGCTGCTCAACTCGAATTATTTCAAGACGAGAACGAAAACCGTTGCTCGTGTATTTTACATCCTGCCATGGGTGTTCACAGCTTCCGTTGTAGCGATCCTGTGGAAACTCATGTTGCAGCCATCTGGTATCGTTAACTATCTGCTTTCCGTGCTTCCGCAGATATCACAAAGCACGGAGTGGCTCAGTAACAGAGAAGTAGCTCTGGCGGTCATATGCTTTATCAACATCTGGTGTGGATACCCGTTCTATATGATCAGTATCCTGGCCGGACTTCAGGGCATATCCGAAGATCTGTATGAGAGTGCAGCTATCGAGGGAGCTACACCGATAAAGAGCTTTATCCACATCACGATCCCGCAGCTCCAGCCGATCCTGATCAGTATCGCTATGCTGGACTTCATCTGGACGCTCCAATCCTTCAACGTCGTCTGGATGTTGACCGGAGGTGGTCCTGTCGAATCGACGGAGATGTTGAGTATCTACATCTACAAACTGGCGTTCCAGAAGGTCGACTACAGTATGGCGTCGACGGCGGCTACGTTGCTGCTCATCGTATGCGTATTCATAGCTATCTTCTATGTACGTCAGCAAAAGAAAGTGAGGGATTAGCATGGGCATGGTAGGAAGGAATAAATTCTCTACGAAGATCATAGCTTCCATCCTTCTGGTGCTTGGCGCGATTTTCGCGGCATTCCCGATCTTATGGATGGTATGCTCTTCGTTAAAGGCAAACTCGGCGATCTTCGCATGGCCGCCGAAATTCATTGATGAAACGGCAAGCCTCAACTCCTATTTCGCAGTATTGTCGGATTCTGTGAAGCTCCGCTTCTTCCTCAACTCGTATATCGTTGCGGGCGCGGTCGTAGTCGTAACGCTGTTCGTTGGTATCCTCGCGGCATACGCGTTCAGCCGGTTCGATTTCCCGGGGAAGGGGATCTTCAATTCTCTGATCATCAGTGTACAGGCGATCCCGCCGATCGTACTGCTCATCCCATACATGGGCATGATCGTAGCTATGGGCCTGTTCAATACATACTGGGCTCTGATCCTGACCTATCTGGTCACGACACTGCCATACTGTATCTTGATGATGACCGGGTATTTCAATACACTATCGAAAGAACTGGATGAGGCAGTCATGATCGACGGCGGATCCCGCTGGAAAGCGTTGTGGTCGGTACTCGTGCCGATCTCGATCCCCGGCATGGTATCCGTCGGAATGTACACCTTCATGCAGGCATGGAACGAGTACCTGTTCGCTCTGGCGTTGACACAGACGACAGAGATGAGAACGGTCCCGATCGGAATCAACCTGCTGATGGGACAGCATGCTTATGACTGGAGCCAGATGATGGCAATGAGTGTATTGGGTTCCATCCCGGTACTGATCCTGTTTATCTTCTTCCAGAAGTACTTCATCGCAGGCATGTCCTCCGGTGGCGTCAAGGGTTAAGACTGGAAAGAACCACTCGTTATTGCCAAAGAATCAGAATTGCATTTTCTCGATCGCCTGAACGGGCGATCGAGATTATTTGCTCAGAGCAAATCAGACAAATAAAGGAGAAGAATAGATTATGTTGATGAACATGAAAGAACTGCTTGCGGTTGCCAACGAGAACTACTTCGCGGTACCGGCGTTCAATATCAGTGACTACAATATGTTCAACGGGATCATGGAAGCTTCCGAGGAGAAGAATTCTCCGGTGATCATCGCGATCCATCCCGATGAGCTCAGCCACATCGAACCGGAAATGGTGCAGGGCATTCGGGCCCGGATCCACAAATCCCCGGTACCGGCAGTCATCCATCTGGATCACGGCGGCTCCTTCGAGCAGGTCATCGCAGCGATCCAGGCTGGCTTCACCTCCGTCATGATCGATGCATCCACCGCTCCTTATGAGGATAATGTGGCGACCTGTCAGAAGGTCTGTGAGGCGGCGCATGCGGTGAATGTCTCCGTTGAGGGAGAACTCGGCACGATCGGAAACATCGATTCCGCAGAAGGCGGAGCTGATATCCTGTACACGGATCCGATGCAGGCAAAGGACTTCGTGGAGAGAACCGGCATCGACTGCCTGGCCATCGCGATCGGTACAAGCCACGGCATCTATCCGAAGGATATGAAGCCGGAGCTTCGCATCGATGTACTCGATGAGATCAAGAAGGTCGTCAGCGCACCACTGGTGCTGCACGGCGGATCCTCCAACAAGGATTCTGAGATCGCGAAATCCGTAGAGCATGGAGTGAACAAGATCAACATCTCCAGCGACATCAAGGCGGCATACTACAAGAAGATGCGTGAGGTCCTCGCAGATGAGGGCCTGCGTGAACCGAACCAGATCCAGCCACCGTGTCTGGAAGCGATGAAGGAAGTCGCCTTCCAGAAGATCGAGCTGTTCAAGGCAGATGGGAAAGCAGATCTGTATTAAGCCTTGATCGTCAAAGGATCAACACGAGAAGAGACAATGCAGAGTATGCGGCGCCGGGTCCTCGCCCGGCGCCGTTCATGAGAATACGGAAAAAACGATGAACAAAAAAATAGCAATGGGTTTCCACACCTGTGTGGACTATGAACTGATCTGGAATACAGATACAGTAGAATCAATGATCCGGGCTTTTGAGATCAGAGAAGATGAGCTTCGGCTCGATGGGGCGGTGCATACGCAGCGTGACGCCTGGATCTACTGTCTGGCGCACCTGCGGGCGGGTATCGGAGGCGAGATCGTGCCGGACGATCCACAGTCGGTCATCGATTTCGCGGAGCACTTTGAACGCATCGTAACGTTGGGAGGGACCGCGACCCGGGCAGCCATCGCGCTGGATAAGCTGGGTTATGACACGGTGCTGCAGACCAGCTGCTGGAACGAACACGTACAGAAGCTCATGCCATCCCATGTGGCCGCCATTCCAGGGGTGGAGGATGACGGAATGATCTACCCCCATGTGGTACTGACCTGCGGTCAGGGAGTAAGGATCCATGCGGGGGATATCGACTTCGTCACACCCAGAGAAAACCGTATCATGATCTCTCATGACATGACCAGCCTGGACATGCCGGTGCTGCCGGAAGTCTTCGGACCGGCCATAGAGGATGCAGGGGTCTTCCTGCTGGGATGTTTCAGTGAGATCATGGAACGAAAAATACTTGACCGGGTGGTAAAGAATACGGCCCAGCTTTTGGAGTATCTTCCGAAGGATGCCGTTGTCATGTACGAGGACGGATGCTACGTGATGAAGGCATTTCGATATGCGGTCCACGAACATTTGCGCTCCTATATCGATGTGCTCAGCATGAACGAAGATGAGCTGCAGGAATATATCGGCAGGTCGATCGACGTGCTGGATGTGAAAGCCGTTGTCTCAGCCATACAGTGTGTCCATGAGTCGCTGGGAATCGAAAATGTGATCGTTCACTCGGCGAAATGGGCGCTGGCATACGGCAAGGAACCTCAGCGACTGCGGGAGGCCCTGATCGGTGGTTCGAACATGGCGTCCACGCGGTTCCGCTGCGGAGATGACATAACGCCTGAAAAGTATAATGAGACGCACTCCCTCCCTGACCGTGAGGACAGCTATGTTTTCTGTCAGGCCATCCGGGAAGCGCTGGGTGATCGTGTCTGCATCATCCCAAGCAAGGATCTGAGCCACATTGAGCATCCCTCGGTAGTCGGTTTGGGAGATTCCTTCGCGGGAGGATGCCTGCCGGGGCTGCTTGGATTGAAAGGGTAGTATCAGTTAAATCTTACAGGAGGGACTATGTACGAGAAAACAGGAAATATCATCAAACTGGCAAGAGAAAGCAATACATCCGCGATCGCCTTCATCTGCATGGACTACGTGATGGCACGTACGGTCGTATATGCGGCGGAGAAGACGAACACGCCGGCTATCGTCATGCTGTATCCGGAACATGTGCCCGTGCAGCATACGACCGGGTTCCGGGGGTTCGCGACAGCAGTCAAAGAACTCGCCGGAGAGGTCAAAGTCCCGATCGGCTTGCACTGTGACCACGATTACACCTACGAAGCCATCATGAATACCATCGATTGCGGCTTCGAGTCGGTCATGATGGATGGATCCATGAATGATCTGGACACGAACATCGCATTGACGAAAAAAGTCGTAGACAAAGCGCATGAGCTGGGTGCCATCGTAGAAGGGGAGATCGGCCATGTCGGACTCGCAGCGGATGCAGACCAGAACCGGGAGGACCTGTTCACGAAGCCGGATGCTGCAGAGAAGTTCTGCAGGGAGACCGGGGTGGACACACTGGCGGTCTCCATCGGCAATGCCCATGGCGAGTACAAGGAGACGCCGCATCTGGACATCCAGCGGCTGGAGGATATCAGAAACGCGACGGATGTGCCGCTCGTTCTCCATGGAGGCAGCGGGATCCCGGATGATCAGCTGCTCGTCGCATTCTCCAAGGGCATCAACAAGTTCAATCTGGGGACGGATTTCCTCAGGAACTATTTCAAGGCTCTGACAGAGTTTACGGCGGAATACGCTGATGTTGCCGATCCGGTCCGTGTGATCAACATGCCGGAGTATGTACAGGCCAAGCTGCAGCCATATGTAGAGGACAGACTTAAGACGCTGTGCCGGTTCTAAAAGAGAGAAGGAGATGCTTCTGATCGGCATCTCCTTTTTACTTGTTGTTTTTTGCTTTCTTTTGGGCAGATAGGGTATTCCTTTCCCAAAAGACCCCATCCGTATAACCCTGGATCCGGGGATCTGCGTCCGCCATTTCGAGGCGCTTCTCAGCCCAGGCGCAATACTGCTCGTTGATCTCGATCCCGAGGTAATCCCGGCGGAGTTTTTTCGCGGTCACAGAGGTGGAGCCGGAGCCGGCAAACGGATCGAAGACCAGATCGCCGGGACTGGAACTTGCCAGGATCAGTTTTGCCAGGAGCTTCTCGGGCTTCTGTGTCGGATGGGCGGTGTTCTCCGGCATAGACCAGTAGGGAACGGAGATGTCATCCCAGAAGTTGGAGGGATGCGTGTCCCGGAAGTTGCCGTCCGGTGTTTCCTCCCAGTCCTTAGGCTTGCCGTCCGAACGGTATGGAGCGATCACCCTGCGGCGGAGCTTGACATCGTCCACGTGAAAGGTGTATTGGTCGCTGGCGGTGGCGAACCAGATGTCTTCCATGCTGTTTTTCCAGTTCATCAGGGCGCCCCGTCCTTTCTCGCGCTGCCAGGTGATGCGGTTACGGACATGAAAATGTTTTTTCAGCGTCAGCCCGATGATCGCGCTGGATTGCCAGTCGCAGCAGACATAGATGGTGGCCGTGTCCTTTAATAACGGCTTACAGGCCCGGATCCATTTCTCGGTGAAATCCGCATAGGCTTCGTCAGAGGAGCGATGAAACGAATGGCCATGAAAATCCTTATCGATGTTGTAGGGAGGGTCGACGATCATCAGGTCCGCGAGAGCCGGAGGGAGCAAAGGCTGGACTTCGAACAGATCCCCGGCTATGGTCCGGTTCCTGACCGCATCCAAAGAGACGGCCGTCTCCACCCGAAGGCACCGCGCCAGATACTCCCGGCCTTCTTCGAGACCGAAATCTATGGTTTTGTTCCTTCCTGCTTTCATGAAACTGTTTCCCCCATCACCGCTTCAGATACTGCGAGGATACAGGGAACTCGAAATACGTATCCGGATACGGTTCATCTCCCAGTGTGAAGTGCCACCATTCGCAGTCGATGGGTTCGAACCCGTGCCGGAGCATGACCTTCTGAAGGAGCATCCGGTTCTCGAACTGTTCCTCTGTGATCGTTCTGCAATCCGGGTGGGAGACCTCTCCGAAGAAATCGAACGGACTTCCCATATCGACTTCTTTGCCGCTGGCCATATCGAGCAGAGTCAGGTCGATCGTGCTGCCCCTGCTATGGCTGGACCGACTGGCGATGTAACCCTTCGAGAAGAGCTCCTGCTTCATCAGGTCCGGATAGAAACAGTACTTCATCCGGATGTCTGTATCCTCGATGCCCCACAGAACGAAATGCTGCACCGCATTGGCCGGACGGTACGCGTCGAAGACCTTAAGGCGGTAGCCTTGCACATTCAGCTGATTGCTGACGGACTTAAGAGCCCGTGCGGCTTCTTTTGTCAGAAGGGCGCAGGGCTCCTCATATCCATCGATGCGATCACCGATAAAGTTATAAGTCGAAAAGTAACGGATCTCCTGGAGGATCCCCGGGACATAATCCGACAGCAGAACGAATCCGGAGGAATCCATCGGGTCTTTTCTCATAGCGTTTCTTCTCCTTAACGGGGCTCTTTCGAATCCGCAGTGAAGGCTTCATCATACCAGAGCATGATCTCCCTCAGCAGCGGATCATCGACATCGTATTTTACGTTACCGACATTGGCGATCGGGAGGACCTTGGGGGATGTGCCGCTGATAAAGGCAGCATCAAACGAGGCGATCTCCAGCGCATTGATCAGCTCTTCGTGGAGCCTGATCCCCTTTTCCTGAAGGATCTCGATGATCTTACCGCGGGTAACGCCAGGCAGGACCTGATGGAGAGGGGAAGTGTACACTTCGCCGTCTTTGATAAAGAATATGTTGGAACGGCTGCCCTCGGTGACGCGTCCGCTGCGGTCAACGAGAATGACCTCATAGAGACCCTGTGAACGGATCGCCGCATCGGTGGCATCCCGCAGTGCCTGATCCATCATTTTGATATTGGGGTTCTTTCGCTCGCCTTGGAACAGGTCTGTAGGAACGCCCGCCCGGTACTGCTCCTCCGAAGGGTAGTGCGTCGGGTTCAGATACAGGATCGAGTGGCCGCTGATATCGACCTCCAGTTTGAGGTTGTGGTTCAGGATCTTGCCTTCGGTACTCAGAGCACGGATGCTTTCTGCCAGTTTCTCGTAGGTGAAGGGCACCACCATCCCAATGCTTCCGAGAGACCCCTCCAGCCGCGCGAAGTGCTCCGGCAGGAATTGCGGCCGGCCATCGGTCAGACGGATGACCTCGTAGACACTGGGGGTGTTGAGCCCGCCTTTCATAACGGCGGATCTGAAGTCCAGTGTCAGATCCTTTACCGCATCACGGATCTCATCATACGGGATCTGATCATAGTATACGATCAGATAGATCTGCCCGTTTTGATTGAGCTGGCTGATGCCG
>JAFRLD010000046.1 GCA_017431395.1 Bacillota bacterium
GAGAATGCTGAGGATGGCGTAGTAGATGGCCTCATGGTCGAAGATGGTGTTCAGCCCGTTGGTGGCGAAGGCCGTGATGACGCCCGGGACGTAGCCGCCCATGGCCGCCACGGACAGGGTGCCGATGGAATCCAGATACAAAGGCAATCCGAGGCTTCCCATGAGCCTGGGAAGCAGCAGGTTCAGCCCGAGGCCGCAGAGGACCAGAAGAAGGACATACAGCGTGTTTTTCTGCCCGTCGTTCAGCTGGGAGATCGGATCCAGGTTCAGTGCTTTTTTCGATCCTTTGTTCGGTTCCTTGTTCGGCTCCTCGGTCATCGGCTCCTCCGTGAGATCAGCGACGTTTCGTATTTATATCCTAATTATAGCACTATGCGTGAATAATACCACCATCTGCGTCACAGAAAAAAGGAACCGCCGTTTTCACGGGGTTCCTTCTGGTGCGGATAATAGGATTTGAACCTACACGATATCGCTATCACACGGACCTGAACCGTGCGCGTCTGCCAATTCCGCCATATCCGCATATTCATGTTCTGTCGACTTGCGACTTATTCATTATACATCATTTCAGACAAAATTCAAGCCCTATTTTAATAAATATTTTTGCGATTCCTACACACAAGATATGGTGGAGTATGTTATAATGGATAAAGTTTGTAGAGTATATATAGAGGCGACAGGATGTCAGACAAGAATCAAAAAGATTATATAAATAACAATACAGGAAGTATTAATGATAACAGAGCCAATTTTGGGCCGAAAATAGATAAGAGTACCGGGCGGATCGAATTCACGGACAGCTATACGGAATATATGAGCACATTTCGGGGCGAGTCGGGGGAGGAACCCTCGATCGATGATTATTTATCGAAGAGGGAATCTATCCGGGAAAGACGCGCGAAGAGAAGGGTCCGTGCGAAACGCCGCAGGAGGATCATCGCGCTCTGTACGGTCGTGCTGGCGGTCTGCGTGATCGCGCTTTTCGCTGTCACTCAGTTCAATACTGCCTATGATGATGAAGACGGATTCCAGTCGTTCGCGGACCAGAATTTGCGAAAGATGCATAAGATCCCTGACACGAAGGACCGGATCGTGACTTATGAGTACGGGGATACGGTGTCGTTCGCATACCGGTATGACCCCTCCATGAACGAGGAGCTGGCCGTGTTCCGCGACCAGCAGGTGGAAGATCTGAAGGAGGATTTCCAGAAGAGCGTCAAGAAGCAGCTAAAGGATCAGAACAAGCCGAAGAACCGGCTGTTCCGTATGGATCCTCATTTCGCGATGCTTTTTGACTCCGCGGTCTATGACTCCGGCAACGGGGCCTTGACGATGGCGATCTATTCCGTTGAGTATCAGGAAGTGGACGGGAAGATGAAACCCGTGCAGACGGCCATCGAGACCTATCTGATGGATCCGAATTCCCTGCAGGTCCTGAGCCCGATGCAGCTGCTCACCCCGGAATACAAGGAAAAAGCTTCGGCTTTCTCGAAGGAATACATCCAGAAGACTTACAAAGAAGACCAGATTTTGCCTGCCGCGAATAAATATTTGAAGGAATCGGATCGTAACTACAATCAGTTCGTCCTTGAGGATGGGGACATGACCGTCTTCTTCGATGAGGGAACGGTCGTAGATCCGGCGGAAGGCGTCATCGCGGTGACGATCCCGAAGGTCTATCTCGGCACTTCGCTGCGCAGCAAGGTCATCACCAGATACATCGACCCGGATAAACCGATGGTCGCGATCACCTATGATGACGGCCCGGGCGGAGACAGCGAGAAGCGGATCCTGAAATGCCTTAAGAAATATGGCGCGGTCGCTACGTTCTTCTATGTCGGCAACCGGGTCGGATACGATTCCAAGAATGTGAAGACCGCATTTGATCTCGGCTGCGAGATCGCGAACCACTCCTGGGATCATGCGGATCTCACAGGGCTTTCGGCGAAGGGTGTGAAGTCCGAACTCAAGAAAACGAACAAAGCGATCCAGAAGGTCATTGGCGTCAAGCCGTCGATCTTCCGTCCGCCTTATGGTGCAGTCAACGAAAGCGTTACGGATGCAGCCGGTATGCCGGCGATCCTCTGGTCCATCGATACAGAGGACTGGAGCTCCAGAGATGCCAATGCGGTATTTAAGAAGATCAAAAAAGCCAAGAACCTGGATGGTGAGATCATCCTGATGCACTCGATCTATAAGTCCACGGCCAAGGCCACGGAGAAGATCGTTCCTTACCTGCAGGACAAGGGCTACCAGCTGGTCACGGTCAGCGAGCTGATCAAGTACAAGACCGGGCACGCACCTAAGAAGGGAAAAGTTTATACGGACGCGGATTGATGGAGAGAGCTGCCGGCAATCCGCCGATTGATGGAATGAGCTGCCCGCAATCGATCTGAAACGACAGGAGATAGGAACAGATGTTGATCACAAGGAGAAGCGACTATGCACTCAGGATCTGCAGGGTCCTGAAGGACGGCAAGATCCATAACGTATCAGAAATATGCAGGCTTGAGGATGTGCCGAAGGCATTCGCCTACAAGATCCTCCGGGAGATGGAGCAGAAATCTTTCGTCCGGTCCGAAAGGGGAAACCGCGGAGGGTATTGTCTCGATATTTCCCTGGATGATATCACCCTGTTTGATATCGTCATGGAACTGGACGATGACGTGTCCATGATCCACTGCGTTAACGGCGGCTGTCCCCGCGATACAGCAGAGCAGCCCTGCCGGATGCACGAGGAGATCGTACGCATTCAGAACATACTCGTGACGGAGATGCGCAGGAAGACGATCGGGGAGATCCTGGAATAGGGCGTTCGGAGGGCATTTAGAGACATTCAGAAAGCCCTAATCACGAAGCAGCTCGATCGCATGCGCCATATCATCAGGAACAGGAGCTTCAATATGAAGCTCTTTTTTCGTGACCGGATGGATAAAGGTCAGGGCAGCGGCATGCAGAGCCTGGCGCTCGATCAGGGCGGGGCAAAGGGTGCCGTAAAGGATATCGGA
>JAFRLD010000047.1 GCA_017431395.1 Bacillota bacterium
ATCGTCTCCTTCGTCCGCTCCCGGACCGGCCGATAGATCATACCCGCCTGACAGAAGCGGCAGCCCCTCGTGCAGCCGCGAAACGTCTCCACGACGCTGCGGTCATGGACGGTCTCGATCAGAGGCACGAGGTTCTTCGTCGGGAAACTCACCGTCTCGATATCTGAGACGATGGCGCGGCGCACCTTCTCCGGTGCGGCAGGATCCAGGGCTTTCATCTCTCGCAGCGTTCCATCCTCGTTATAGCAGGGTTCATAAAAAGCCGGCACATAAACGCCGTCCAACCGGGCGATCCGCCGCAGGAAGGCAAGCTTCAGGCCCGCTGTGTCGCCGGAGTTTTGCGGATCTGCTGCGGACTCGGCCGGACCAGCCTTTGCAAGGCCTGCCGGACCAGCCTTTGCATGCTCCGCGGGATCCGCCTCAGCCGAAGCGGCAAACTCCTCTTTTACCTTCGCGTACTCCATGCAGACCTGCTCCAGCAGCTCCTCCCCGTCACCGATCAGAAAAGCGTCGATATGGTCCGCCAGCGGTTCCGGGTTATAGGCACAGGGGCCTCCGGCAAGGACCACCGGCCAGCGCTCTGCCTCCGGATCCTCCGCCATACGCTCTGCCGCGCGGACCGGGATCCGGGCAAGTTCCATCATGTTCAGCACATTGGTGTAGGACATCTCGTACTGCAGGGTGAAGCCCAGCAGGTCCATCTCCGAGACCGGTGTGAAATTCTCTAGCGTATAGAGGTCCATCCCCTCCTGCCGCATCAGTTCTTCCATATCCCCGGCCGGTGCGAACACCCTCTCACAGGCGATCTCGTCCCTCGCGTTGAGGATATTATAAAGGATCTGCAGGCCCATATAAGACCTGCCGATCTCGTAGGTGTCCGGGAATGCGAAAGCCAGCCGCGTTTTCACGGCGGCCGGATCCTTTCTCACGATATTCAATTCTCCGCCGATGTACCGCGCGGGTTTTTCCACGCGGCGCAGCAGCTTCTCGAGGTTTCTGTCAATGTTCATCTGTTTCGCGCTCTACATTCTCATAATCGATCCCCTGCATCAGCGCATCCATGGAGCATCCAAGAAACGCCTCGATGGCATCGATCAGTATTTTTGTCTCGCCTTTTTTGCGAAGGATGTGCGGCTTATGCTCCGGGTGCCCCTGGCGCTCCGCCTTCGCGATGATATAATCGATCCGCCGGTCGATCCCTGCATAGCGGTCCTCCAGAACGGTGCGGTCCGCCAGGCAGATGATGTCCGTCTCGTTCAGGTGCTCCAGATCGTTGAACGGATCATAGGTCATATGGACACGGATGATCGCCGCTTCCTGGTTCATTCCGCGTCTCTCGCAGTATTTCGCCGCTGCCTCCCAGTGCATGTCCTCGACGCGGGCCATGTCATGCAAAAGTCCCGCAGCCAGGATCAGATCCAGATCGAGCTGGTATCCTTTCGCGTTCAGCGCCTTGGCCAGCGTGTATCCAACGGCGGCCACCGCCTTGCAATGGCCGATCACATGTACCGGCGTCCCATATTCCGCCAGCATCTGCATGCACTGAACCCGGTCCGGATGATGGCCGGCCCATGCTCCCGTGTTAATAATCATAGTCTTCATCGTAATATTCGAACTCAAAATCCTCGATCCGGATCGTGTCTCCGTTATCGAGTCCCATCTCTTTCAGCTCTTCCAGCGCCCCGCTGTTCTCGATGTACCGGTACAGGTATCTCAGCGAGCCGTGATCGTTAAAATTGGTGGAGTTGAAAATCTTAAGAAGCTGCTTGCCGGACAGCACATAGCAGGACTCCTCCTCGTCGTAGTCCGCGTAGACGGTCCGGTAATCCGGATCGACGTCGTCCAGCTCGAAATCGAACAGCTCATACTCCGGGACCTCTTCCGGCTCCTGCCAGACCTCCTGGAGTTTCGCAAAGGCTGTCCTGAGGATGTCCTCGATCCCCTGCCCCGCAGGCGCGGACATCGGGAAGACCTGGTAACCCTTGCCGCAGACATACTCCCGGAACCGGATGTACTCGTCACAGATCTCGAGATCCTCAGGATCCGGTCCGCAGCCGAGAATATCTATCTTATTGGCCGCAACGATCTGCGGTTTTTCCAGAAGCTTCTCACTGTATCTGGCGAGCTCCGCGTTGATCTTGTCGAAATCTTCGATCGGATCCCTGCCCTCGCTGCCGGAGACATCCACCACGTGGATCAAAACTCTGGTGCGTTCGATGTGCTTCAGGAAGTCGTGGCCAAGGCCCGCTCCCTCGCTGGCACCTTCGATGATCCCGGCGATATCCGCCATGACGAAGCTCGTATCAAACATCTGGACGACGCCGAGGTTCGGCTCGATCGTCGTGAAGTGATAGTTCGCGATCTTAGGACGCGCACTTGTGGCCATCTGCAAAAGCGTCGACTTCCCGACATTCGGGAATCCGACCAAGCCCACATCGGCGATCAGCTTCATCTCCAGGATCACGGTGCGCTCTTTCGCGAAACCACCGGCTTCAGCGAAGTTCGGTGCCTGCCGGGTAGGCGTGGTGAACATGGTATTGCCCTTGCCGCCCTTGCCGCCTTTCGCTGCAACGAAAGACTGCCCATGCTGCGTCATATCGCCCATGAGCTTCCCGGTGGCCTCATCGATCACCATGGTCCCAACCGGGACCTTGATCACAAGGTCTTCGCCGTCTTTGCCGAACCGTTTTTTTCGCATGCCATTGGCACCGTTCTCGGCTTCATATTTTCTTCTGTATCTGAAATCCATCAGGGTGCGCATGTTCTCATCGGCTTCGAAGATCACATCACCGCCTTTGCCTCCGTTGCCCCCGTCGGGTCCGCCCTCCGGTACGAAGGGTTCCCTGCGGAAGGAGACGCAGCCGTCCCCGCCTTTGCCTGATTTGATTTTTATCGTTGCCCGGTCTACGAACATAGATGCCTCATTTCACGTAAAAATGCAATGAACCCCTGTCACACTGACAGGGGCCCGTAATTGTTATGCTTCTTTCGGATAAACACTGACCTGTTTTCTCTTCTTGTCGTATCTCTCGAACTTGACCGTTCCGTCGATCTTGGAGAACAGTGTGTCATCTCCGCCCTTCGCAACATTGTTGCCAGGATGGAACTTGGTTCCTCTCTGTCTGACCAGAATGCTGCCGGCACTTACGAACTGACCGTCACCAGTCTTGACGCCTAACCGTTTCGACTCAGAATCACGACCGTTCTTCGAGCTACCTACACCTTTTTTACTTGCCATGTCTAGACACCTCCTTGTCTGGTTCTGTACTTATTCTGCGTCTGCAGCTGCGGCTTCTTCTGCCGGAGCTTCTTCTACAACTTCTTCAACGGCTTCTGCAGCTTCTTCAGCTTCCGCCGGAGCTTCTTCTACCGGAGCCTCTTCCTTAGCCGGAGCCTTCTCACCAGCGATCGCTGTGATCTCGACCATCGTATACGGCTGTCTGTGTCCCTGCTTCTTTCTGTAATCCTTCTTGGCCTTGTACTTGAAGATCACGACCTTCTTGCCCTTACCGGATTCAACGGCTTCACCTTCAACTGTGATGCCTTCCAGATACGGAGCACCGACCTTGATGTCAGCGCCTTCTCCGCAAACCAGAACCTTATCGAAAACGACTGCGCCGCCGTCTTCTACGTTCAGCTTCTCGATGCAGATCCGATCACCGTTCTGTACTCTGTACTGCTTACCGCCTGTTTCAATTACTGCGTACATTATGATTTGTTCCTCCTCTATCCAGTCTCGCCTTCCATGGCAGATCCCTTCATGGGATCTTTACTAAACCATCTCAGTGCGGCTCATACCCAGTTATAATACAACAAATCAAACGCCATGGCAAGCTATTTTTTATTTTTCTCAGCAAGTTCCGCCAGATAGAGGATCGCCTCGCGGTATCCTTCGAATCCCTTGCCTTTTATCGTCTTCTCCGCAGCCAGGGACACGAAGGAATGCCTCCGGAACTCTTCCCTGGCATCCACGTCCGAGAGATGCACCTCTACCGTAGGGATCCCCACTGCCTTCAGCGCATCCAGGATCGCCACGCTCGTATGGGTGTAGGCCGCCGGATTGATCACGATCCCGTCGTAATTCCCGTAGGCCGCCTGGATCTTATCGACGATCGCACCCTCATAGTTCGACTGCCAGACCTCCCCCTGGGCCCCGGCTTCCGTCAGCGCAGCCTTGACGAAGGCCTCCAGTTCCTCATAGGTCGTCCTGCCGTAGACATCCGGCTCCCGGATCCCCAGCATATTCAGGTTCGGTCCGTTGATCACAAGTATGTTCATTCGTTTCTTTATTCCTTTCTGAGGCGCTGCTCGATCACCGCTGCGGTCTCCTGTACTCCGATGGCATCGACTGCGAGATCGCTCCAGCTTTCATAAGCCGGCTCTCTTCTCTGCAGGATCCTCTGAAGCCCTTCTGCCTGAGAGACCGGCCTGCCATCCGTCGGAAGTTCTGACAAGTCTCTACGCAGCCAGACCACCTGTCCGTTCTCCTGCAGAAGCTCCCTGTTGTGCTCCCGTTCCACGATGCCGCCTCCGCAGGCAAGTACCAGCCCGCCTGTTTGGATCCCCCGGACCAGAGTTTCCAGCACCTGCGATTCGATTTCCCGGAACCGGTCGACCCCATCCTCCAGGATGATCTCCTCCGGCGTTCTTCCCTGATGCTGGGTGATCACCTGATCCAGATCGAGAAAACGGCGGCGGGTATTCTCCGCCAGGATCTTTCCCGTGGTAGTTTTGCCGGCTCCAGGCATGCCGATCAACACGATGTTTTCCAGTCCCTTCCGTAGCTCCTGATAGACATCTTCCGTCGTTTTCGTGAGGGTCTGTCCGAAGAGCTGTCCAGCCTTTGCAGCCTGAGCCACCAGCATCAGAAGACCTCCGTAAGCCGGGATCCCCAGCTTCTGCGCATCGAGCATCAGCTTCGTGCGCAGCGGATTATAGATCAGGTCA
>JAFRLD010000007.1 GCA_017431395.1 Bacillota bacterium
GTTACTTTTTCATCTGTGCAGCAACCTCAGCCGCGAAGTCTTCTTCCTTCTTCTCGATACCCTCGCCGACCTCGAAACGGATGACCTTCGTCAGCTTCAGATCCTTGTCAACGGAACCCAGGTACTGAGCAACCGTCTGCTTGCCGTCTTCTGCTCTGACATAAGTCTGGTCGAGCAGGCAGATCTCCTTCAGCTGCTTGGAGACACGACCCTGGACCAGACCCTTGAAGATCTTGTTGTCAGAGATCGCAGCCTTAGCCTCAACAGCGAGTCCAGCCAGCTTAGCCTTCGCTTCATCAGAGAGGAAGTTCGGCAGATAGTTGAAGTTGAAGCCCTTGTCGGCTCTCTTCTCGATCAGGATGGAAGTATCCTCTTCGTTCCAAACGCCGTCGATCGCCTTATCAAGGAGTCCATTCAGGATCGGCTTCGGAAGGGAGAACGGATCGTTCAGCGCGCTCTCCAGAGTGATCTTCTCCAGGTTCGCCAGTTCTTCATCAGAGATCTCATCTCTGCTTACATACTGAGGATTCATTGCTGCAACCTGCATTGCAATGTTCTTCAGTGCGGTCTTGTTCTCATCATTGTCTGCGCCATCCGCAGCAACGATAACGCCAATGTTACCACCACCGTGGATGTAGGACGCCATGACCTCTCCGGAAGCCTTGTCGATCCTTCTTACGGACATGTTCTCGCCGATCTTGGCGATGAGAGCGGTCAGAGCCTCAGCAACGGTCCCGCCTTCGTAAGCCATAGCCTTGAACGCTTCGATATCATTGCTCTCTGCTTCCAGAGCCAGCTTAGCCAGCCCGTCTACGAAACCCTTGAACTCGTCGTTCTTAGCAACGAAGTCTGTTTCGGAGTTTACTTCTACGATCGCAGCGGTCTTACCGTCTTCGGAGAAAGCCGTGTCTACAAGACCCATAGCAGCGATCCTGCCAGCCTTCTTAGCAGCCTTGGACAGTCCCTTCTCTCTCAGGACCTCAACAGCCTTATCTAAATCGCCGTCAGCCTCAACCAGAGCCTTCTTGCAATCCATCATGCCTGCGCCAGTCATGTCACGCAGTTCTTTAACCATCTTTGCTGTTACAGCCATTCTTTTATCTCCTTATCAATTACTCAGCGTCTTCAGCCGGAGCCTCAGCTTCGCCCTCTTCAACCTTAGCCTCTTCAGCAGCTTCTACTGTTTCCTCAGCAGCAGCTTCCTCAGCCTGAACCTCTTCGCCTTCATCAAAGCTCTCGCCCTGACGTGCTTCGAGAACCGCATCCGCCATGCAGCCCGCGATCAGCTTGACCGCTCTGATAGCATCGTCATTCGCCGGGATGATGTAGTCGACATCGTCCGGATCGCAGTTGGTATCAACGATACCGACGACAGGGATGTTCAGCTTTCTGGCTTCGTTGACAGCGATCTTTTCTTTTTTAGGATCGACGACGAAGATCGCACCAGGCATACCCTTCATCTCTTTGATACCGCCCAGGAACTTCTCCAGCTTCTCATACTCGAGTCTCAGCTTACCGACTTCCTTCTTTGACAGCTTCTCGAATGTACCATCTTCTTCCATAGCCTGGATCTGGTACAGTCTCTTGATCCTCTGAGAGATCGTCTTGTAGTTGGTCAGCATGCCGCCCAGCCATCTCTGGTTGACGTAGAACATGTCGCATCTCAGAGCCTCATCGTGGATCGCTGCCTGCGCCTGCTTCTTGGTTCCTACGAACAGGACCGGCTTGCCGCTCGCTGCGACTTCCTTCACGAACTCATAAGCTTCGTCGATCTTCTTCACTGTCTTCTGCAGGTCGATGATGTAGATCCCGTTTCTCTCTGTGAAGATGTACGGAGCCATCTTAGGGTTCCATCTGCGTGTCTGATGTCCGAAGTGGACGCCTGCTTCCAGCAGCTGTTTCATTGAAATTACTGACATTCTTGTTTCTCCTTTCGGTTTTCTGTTCTTCCACGAAGCCTTCTCAAGATGCAACCTCCTGCACAGCTTGTCCAGACTTTGCAAAAGCTGGTCCGACGGGCTGCGACAGCACTGATTGTGACCGTTAAGGCACCGACATCCGACAGGTTTCGTGTGTAAAATAAATCCCGGTGCCGATGAAGCCGACACCGAACATAACTATACAATAAAAAGACTGGAATTGCAACAGTTTTATTATGTTTTTTCCTGCAGATAACCCTCAAATACAGCCTTTGCTTTAAGATAATTGTTCTTGCTGAAGATGAGGTGTTCTCCACTGTCCATCTCGATCTCATAATTCCCGTTATGATGCATCGCCAGGACATGATCCATGTTCACGATATAGCTTCTGCTGCACAGCAGGAACCGCTCATCCAGCTCCTTCAGGATCTCCTCGAAGGTCCCGTAAAAGAGGACCTCTCTCCCTCGCATATGCAGGCAGATCTTGCGCAGTTCGTTCTCCAGATAGATGATCTCCTCCTGCGGGACCGAATAGACGCTCCCCCGGATCTTAACATTCAACAATCTTCTCATGAAAAAACACCTCCTTGTGTGACAAAAATATTCTCCATTGTCCCACTCCGGGAGGTGCCGTCTGTTATATTTTCGTTACGCGGGGGCTGCTTACTCCTCAGCCTCTCTGTATGTGATCAGATCCTCTGCGATCTCGTTCGCCGCGATGGAGACCGGTTTGGTGACGTCTTTCTCGGTCAGTTTCGGCATCCCGTCAATGATGTCTCTGGCACGCTTCGCTGCCAGGATCACCAGAGTGTATCTGCTGTCCGCTTTGGTCCTGATGGTATTTATGGATGGGTATAACATGTAACTGTCCTCCTTATAATCTCTCTCTGTTTATGATCTCATGAACATCTGTGACCGCCTGCTCCAGGTCTCCGTTGACCACTCTGTGATCATACCGGTCAGAAAGATCGATCTCATGCTGGGCTTCTCCCAGTCTGGCCTTAAGGCTTTCTTCTGTTTCGGAGCCGCGGTGACGGATCCTGGCCTCCAGCTCCTCCATGGACGGAGGCAGGATAAAGATCAGGATACATTCAGGATAATTCTCCCGGACCTGGAAAGCTCCCTGGACATCGATCTCAAGGATCACATCCAGGCCTTCATCCATCCAGCGAAAAACCTGCTCGCGCGGCGTCCCGTACATGGTCCTGCCATAGACGCTGGCATGCTCGAGGAGCCCGTCTCCTTCGAGCAGCTCCTGATACTCCTCCGCAGTGATAAAGAAGTACTCCCTGCCGTGAACCTCACCTTCGCGCGGCGCCCGCGTCGTCACAGACACCGAAAGCCTGAGGTTCGGATCCATCTCCAGCAGTTTCTTACATATCGAGCCCTTCCCTGTGCCTGACGGACCGGAAATAATGAACAGCTTTCCCTTCTTCATGATCACTCCTATGATAAACAGGTGTTCATATATCGGCTAATTATTATATCACCGATACCCTTCTACTTCAAGCCCTGATCATTCAATATTCTGGACCTGTTCGCGGATTTTTTCGATCTCGCTCTTTGCCTCCAGCATCCATGAGGTGATCTCCAGGTCATTCGCTTTCGATCCGATCGTGTTGGCCTCCCGGTTCATCTCCTGTACGAGAAAATCCAGTTTCTTGCCGACCGGCCCATCCGCTCCCGTCAGGATCTCTTTTAACTGCTTCATGTGGCTGTCGAGGCGAACCAGTTCCTCTGTGATGTTCGCCTTATCCGCGAAGATGGCGGCTTCGGTCAGGATCCGGTCCTCCGGGATCTCCGCGGCCCCATCCAGGAGCTCGCTGATCCGGTCGTTCAGCTTGCGGACATATTCCTGTGCCACCCGCGGCGCACGGGTCCCGATCTTCTCGACGATCCCCCTTATCAGATCGCCCCGGTGCAGCAGGTCCTCCGCGAGGCGCTGCCCCTCCGTCTGACGCATGGCATCGTTCGCCTCCGTGGCCCGTGTGACTGCTTCCGTGATGACGGAAGTGATCTCATCCTCATCCTCCACATCCGGGATCGCGCGCAGCACGTCCGGCATGGAGGAAAGAAGCATGATGTCGATCTCTCCGGCAAGCCCGAACTCCTCCTGCAGCTGCTTCAGATTCTGCAGATACTGCTCCGCCACCGGTGTGTTCAGGCGGACGGTGACATCTGCTTCTGAGAGGTTCTCCATGATGATGGAGACTTCCGCCTTGCCCCTGCGGATCTTCTGCTTCACGATATTCTTAACCGCTTCCTCTGCGAAGGAATACCTCTTAGGCATTTTCACCGTGATATCCGCATACCTGTGGTTCACGGTCCTGATCTCCGCAGTAACATTTCGTTTGCCGTCGGTGAACTCTCCGCGGCCGAATCCGGTCATACTTTTTATCATGCCTGTTCTCCATTTCACTGTTTTTTATGATACTATATCCATTGTAATGAAATTCCCCGGAAAGCACAACCGGATTTTATCATAGCTATTCATAGAGAGGTTATTCCATGTCCTACGATGGTATGGTCACCTTCGCCGCGGCGGAGGAACTCCGGCAGGAGATCCTGCTCGGAAAAATCGAGAAGATCTATCAGCCCCAGCCCGAGCAGCTGCTCCTCAGCATCCATACGAAGCGCGGCCGCCGGCGGCTGTTCATGTCCGCGTCCGGAAATCATTCCGCCGTCTATCTGGCCGACCGGATCCCGGAGAATCCGGTGAATCCGCCGGTGTTCTGCATGGTCATGCGCAAGCATCTGGGGGCGGCCCGCATCGTTTCCGTGGAGCAATATGAGAATGACCGCATCCTGGAGATCTGTCTGGAGACTGTGGACGAAATGGGATTTTCTGTCAACCGCAAGATCATCGTCGAGATCATGGGCAAACACAGCAACATCCTGCTCGTGGATATGGGCACAGGCCGGATCATCGACTGCATCAAGCACGTTTCGATCGACCGGAGCCGCGCCCGTCAGCTGATCCCCGGCAAGCAGTACGAGTATCCCCCGCTGCAGCACAAGATGCCGTTCACGGAGGTCACCGCGGATGCGCTCCGGAGCATGCTGACCAATACCCTGCAGCCGGAGCGGGATCTTCTGGACGGGATCCAGGGGATCTCTCCCGCCCTCGCCCAGACGCTGGCCAATGCCGGATTCTCGGGAGATCAGATGGCAGGCGATCTGTATGACCCGGACAAGGCCTATGCTGCCCTGCAGCAGATGATCGGAGCTATCAAGGGCCATGAGACCTCTCCGGTCGTCTATCTGAAGGATGGGGACAAGCCGGCGGATTTTCACGTGGTCCCTCTATCCATCTATGAGAACGACGCGGCATACCAGCCTTTGCGCTTCGAAACGCTCAGCGAGGCAGCCGAATACTACTTCATCCACCGGGAATCCTCGAAC
>JAFRLD010000048.1 GCA_017431395.1 Bacillota bacterium
CCGGCAGGTCCGCTGTGATATCGCACTGGTTCCCGTCGGGGGCAAGTATACGATGAATGCAGCCAAAGCGGCGGAGCTTATCAATGAGATCGAGCCGGAGATCGCAGTGCCGACCCATTATGGCAACATCGTCGGCAAAGAATCCGACGGCAGGGATTTCAAAGCGGCTGTGAAGGAAGGGATCCGCGTGCCGCTTCTGATCCGCCACACACAGGAAGAGACAGAATAACAGACGATAGAAATAGAAACGGAGAAAGAACAAATGCCAATTACAGATCTGCTGGTGAGAAACGCGAAGGAATACGGAGATGAGGTCGCTCTGATCGAGATCAATCCGGATGCAGAGGACGCACAGAGAAGGACCTGGAAGGAATTCTCTCTGATCGAGTCCAATCCGCATGATGTCGGTCGCAAGGAAATGACCTGGAAGGATTTTGACGTCCGGGCGAACCGGTTCGCTAATTTCCTGCTGACCAGAGGCGTCAAGAAGGGCGACAAGATCGCGATCCTGATGATGAACTGCCTCGACTGGCTCCCGGTATACTTCGGGATCCTTAAGACCGGAGCCCTCGCTGTGCCGCTGAATTTCAGATATACCTCAGACGAGATCAAATACTGCCTCAAGAAGGCGGACTGCACAGGGCTCGTATTCGGATCCGAGTTTGTCGGCCGTATCGAGGCGATCTGCGACCGGATCCCGGATGTGAATCTGCTGCTGTACGTCGGAGAGGACTGTCCGGTCTTCGCCGAAAGCTATGACCAGTATATCGAGTACTGTTCTTCGAAGGCACCGGACATCAAGCTGACGGACGATGATTTCGGAGCGATCTATTTTTCCTCCGGGACCACGGGCTTCCCGAAGGCGATCCTGCATAAACACCAGAGCCTGACCCACTCGGCGAAATGTGAGCAGAAGCATCACGGACAGAGCCGGGAGGACTGCTTCCTCTGCATTCCGCCGCTCTATCACACGGGCGCGAAGATGCATTGGTTCGGCAGCCTGCAGGCCGGGAGCAAGGCCGTCATCCTGAAGGGGACCAAGCCGGAGTTCATTTTGAAAGCCGCTTCCGAGGAGCATTGCACGATCGTATGGCTGCTGGTGCCCTGGGCGCAGGATATCCTGGACGCCATCGACAGCGGCGAGGTGGATCTGAACGATTACCAGCTGGACCAGTGGAGGCTCATGCACATTGGCGCGCAGCCGGTACCTCCAAGCCTGATCAAGCGCTGGAAGAAGGTCTTCCCGGATCATGACTATGATACCAACTACGGCCTTAGCGAATCCATCGGACCGGGCTGCGTACACCTCGGGATCGAGAACATCCACAAGGTCGGAGCCATCGGCAAGGCCGGCTATGGCTGGGAGACCCGGATCGTGGGCGCGGACGGGCTCGATATCATGAAGCCGGGCAAGGTCGGCGAGCTGGTGGTAAAAGGCCCTGGCGTCATGACCTGCTACTATAACGATGAGGAAGCAACGAACGAGGTCCTGCGGAACGGCTGGCTGTTCACCGGAGATATGGCGGAGTACGATGAGGACGGATTCATCTACCTGGTCGACCGTAAGAAGGACGTCATCATTTCCGGAGGAGAGAACCTGTACCCGGTCCAGATCGAGGACTTCCTGAGAAAGCACGATGATATCAAGGACGTAGCGGTCATCGGCCTGCCGGATCCGAGACTCGGAGAGATCGCCGCAGCGATCATCGAGCTGAAAGAGGGCAGGGAACCGTACGAAGAGGAGATCGAGGAGTTCTGCCTGGATCTGCCGCGCTACAAGCGGCCCAGAAAAATCATCTTCGCCGACGTTCCGAGAAACCCGACCGGCAAGATCGAGAAGCCGCTGCTCAGAAAGAAATACGCTGCGGATGGTTTAGTTGCAAAGGAAATCGAAAAAGAGTAAAATAGGGCTACGTTAGCCGGCCCGCCGAAGGCCGGTAAAGAATAAAACATAACATGAAGAAAGGAAAACAGACATGAAATACGTATGTGATCTTTGCGGATGGGAATACGACGAAGAAGCTGGATACGAAGATGCCGGCATCGCTCCGGGGACCCCTTGGGCAGAAGTGGCAGAGGATTTCGAATGCCCGCTGTGCGGAGCTCCGAAGGATAAGTTCAGCGAAGACGAATAAGAAACCCTGCAGAGAATGAATTAAAGAAGGGCTGTGACTATGGTCACAGTCCTGTTTTTTTGACGAGGTAAGTCCCGCGGGGCAGCGCATCATCGACCGCGAAGATGAACGAAGCGTGGGGGAACTTGCCGGTGAAGTATTTTTTGTTGCAGGCTTTATGGCCGATCATATTGGAAAAGGACTCACCGCAGCAGGAAAAAACAAATCGCTGCGTGCTCCCGTGCTCCCCTGCGAGACTTGAGGACTGCCCGGGATCGTGCTCCCGGAGCATCGGGGTAAGCTGGGCTTCCAGGTCCTCTTTGGCGATCTCCCCCTCCACGAGCTGCCGGATGGCGGGGTGAAAGGAGAAGCCCTCTACGGCGCTGCCCTCAGAGGAATCCGAGATCAGATCCGTGCTCTTAAGGCCGACCCGGAGGATGGTGATGCCGGCATCGTCCAGGATCCGGTACATTTCCTTCGTGATGGAGACCGCTTCTTCGGTCGTCAGCGGGCGGTACTCACCCTCGGCATACATGCGGGCGAGCTCCGTATCTCGAAGGACGACCGTCGGATAGAGCCGGGCCAGGGAGGGGCCGATCGAGACCGTCTGCCGGGCGGAATCGATGCACTTCTCGGGGCTGTCACCGGGAAGGCCGATCATCAGCTGGATCCCGAGGGTGAAACCATAGGATCTGATCAGATCGCAGGCCGCATAGATGTCCTGTACGGTATGCCCACGGCGGGACCGTTCGAGGACTTCCGGATCGAAGGACTGTACGCCCAGTTCGATGATGTCCACGTCGTAGTCCGCAAGCTGGGAGAGGATCTGATCGTCGATATAATCCGGCCGGGTGGACAGATGGATCCGGTCGATGAGCCCCCGGTCTTTGTAGTCTTTTGTGACAGCGAGAAACGCGGCCTGTTCCGATAAAGGAAGGCCGGTGAAGCTTCCGCCGTAAAATGCGGCCTCGATGGTCTCAAGGCCGGCAGAGCCGGGACCGTCCAGCCTTTGCATGGTCGAGAGCCACTGATCCAGGATGCCCCGGACTTCTTCCGGGCTCACGTCCGGCTGCCGTGCGGTGATCGCCCGCTGGTTGCAGAAGACGCAGGAATGGCCGCAGCCCCGGTGCGGTATGAAAATCGGGATGATCGCGTGTTTCTTCATATGAACATTGTACCACATTTTTATGCGATCCTATGGTAAAATACGGGTATGAGTATCAGACATAATACCATTACACACAAAATGAACATGCTCAGGAACGGATCCCGGGGCGCCGGGAGGACGCGAAGACCAGTGAAGTCCGGAAGATCCGGAAGAGCCGGAAGAACCGGCAGACCCGGGCGGAGACTTCTGCTTCCGGTCGCCATTCTTATGGTCTGCATTTTCGGGGTCGGGATCATGGCGATCCACTATTATACGGCGGAGACTTACATGCTCCTGAACGGAGCGGAGCAGGTCACCGTCGGCAAGCATGGCCTGTACGAAGACCCAGGCGTGACCGCGAAATGGGCCGGCCGCGATGTTTCGGACAAGGTGGAAGTCAGCGGTAAGGTGAACACGAAGAAGCCGGGAGATTACGTCATCACCTATAAGTCCGGAAACTTCAGCGCGGAACGGACGGTGACCGTGCTGGATCATATGGTTCCGAAACTGAAGCTAAAAGGGGATAAGAATGTCACGCTCCTGCTTGGAGAAGAGTATGTCGAGCCGGGATATTCTGCCAAGGCGGAGGATGGTACAGACCTGACGTCGGACGTCAAAGTTTCGGGGGCGAAGTTTGACCGGGCAGGAACGTTCAAGATCTATTATACAGCCACGGACAGCGAAGGGCGGGCCACGAGGCTCTCGCGGACGGTGACCATCGAGCCGAATACGAACTATGGTTCCGTCGGGCTTCCGATCTGCATGTACCATTACGTCTATGACGAGCTCGATCCGCCGGCAGATGTGAACAGCCGGTATAAGAACTACATCAGCAAGCAGGACCTGATCGAAGAGATGAACTGGCTCAATCAGGAAGGGTATTATTATCCGACCTGGGAAGAGGTCCGGGATTATATAGATGGCAAGCTCCTGCTCCCGGACAAAAGCATCGTGCTGACGTTTGACGACGGGGAGAAGGCGACCCTGCAGCAGCTCGTGCCGATCGTGGAGCAGACCCACGTTCCGGTGACCAGCTTCCTGATCACGGTGCACAGCGGAGAGAAAAAAGTCAAGGAATACACAAGTGAATATCTGGAGTACGAATCCCACACCCACGACATGCACCGGGCGGGAGGCGTCGCAGGTTACCGCGGGATCCTGCCGGTGATCGATTATGAGACCGGGCTCGCGGACCTTAGAGAGTCGATCCGGATCTGCGGAAGCAACAAAGCCTTCGCTTACCCGTACGGGGATTTCAACTACAATACGCATCTCATGCTGGAGGAGGCCGGCTTCCTCTGCGGGGTGACCACCCAGTACAATAAGGCATATCCCGGGATGGACCCGCTGACCCTGCCGCGGGTACGGATGTGGCAGGATCAGACCTTAGACCAGTTTATAAGGATTGTCGCACCACCCGCACCTGTGGTAGAATAGCTCCATGGTCAATATCGGAAACAGTTGGGACGAAGTCCTGAAAGGTGAATTTGATAAAGAGTATTACCTGCAGCTGCGGGAATTCCTGAAGGTCGAGTACGCTGCCCGGACCATTTATCCGGACATGTACCATATTTTTCATGCGCTCCAGGCGACGCCCTACGAGAAGGTTCGGGCGGTGATCCTGGGGCAGGACCCCTACCACGAACCGGGGCAGGCCCACGGCCTGTGTTTTTCTGTGCAAAAAGGTGTACCGCAGCCACCGTCTCTGATCAATATCTTTCGTGAACTCAAGGATGATCTCGGGATCGATCCGCCGTCGCACGGGTGTCTGGAGAGTTGGGCACAGCACGGCGTGCTGCTGCTCAATACGGTCCTGACCGTAAGGGCCCATGAAGCCCATTCGCACAAAGGCAAGGGCTGGGAGATCTTCACGGACCGCGTGATCGAGCTTTTGAACCAGCGGGAGGAGCCAATGGTATTCATCCTCTGGGGGAGCCCCGCTAAAGCAAAGGCTGGACTCATCACGAACCCGCAGCATGAGATCATCACAGGCGTGCATCCAAGTCCGCTGTCAGCCCACCGGGGGTTTTTCGGCGGCAGGTATTTCTCCAGGACCAACGATTTCCTGACCCGGTGCGGGCAGGAGCCGATCGACTGGAGGATCCCGGAATGAAACTGCTTTTGATCTACTGGGCTTTCCTGATCGCGGGATATATCACCGGAGGCAAATTACGCACCTCAGGGAAACATTTAAGCGGCCTTGGCTCACTCATGATGGTGACGGTCTACGGTCTGTGTTTTTTCATGGGGATGCGGATGGGGGTCAACGAGCAGGTCACTTCCAATCTGGGACGGATCGGCCTGGAGGCTCTCGTGATCACGGTCCTCTGCATCATCGGCAGCATGCTGTCGATCTTCCTGCTCCGTAAGATCCTGGGCATGGACCGGTATGGGAATCTGATCCGGGGTGAAGCGGAAGCTGTGGTCAGCGACGAGCCGCAGGACACGCGGCATGCGCAGGAGGAGGGCAGCCTGGACTTTAAGAGCACGATCATCCTGCTTTCGGTCGTGGTCATCGGAATGCTCATCGGGGCGTTCATCCTGGTCCCGCGCGGACTGGCATTCCTGGAGTGGTTCGATGGCAGCAGCAACATGGCTATGATCATCCTGCTTTGCATCCTGATGAGCCTGGTGGGGCTGGATATGGCCCTGTCCGGGGATGTGATCAGAAATATAAAGAACGCCGGCTACCGGGTGCTGCTGTTTCCGGTCGCGTCCATGATCGGGACCATGGTGCTTGGGATCGGCGCATGCCTGCTTCTGGGATTCACCCTGCGGGAGAGCGCTGCCATTCCGGTCGGATTCGGCTGGTACAGCTACGCGCCGATCGTCATCGCGAGCGCCGGCCAGCAGTACATCGTTGCCAGCGCCGTGTCCTTCATGCATAATGTGATCCGGGAGGTCACCGGCATCATCCTGATCCCGGTGGCCGCGAAAAAAATAGGATATCTGGAAGCTGCTTCGATCCCGGGGATCGCGGCTATGGACGTCTGCATCCCCATCGTGAGCCGCAGTTGCCGCTCCGATACGGTGATCTATTCCTTCGCCATTGGAGTGATCATGTGTATGGTCACTTCGGTAGCGGTGCCGCTGTTCATGGGGGTTTAGGACCAGCCTTTGCAAAATAATTGGGAGTTTGAATATGAGCGAGAAACAGAAAATCATCAACATTGCCGTCATTGCCCACGTCGACGCGGGTAAATCCACGCTGGTGGACGCCTTTCTGAACCAGAGCGGGGTCTTTCGTGAGAACCAGCAGGTCGTGGACTGCGTGATGGACAGCGACGACATCGAGAGGGAACGTGGTATTACCATCTATTCCAAGAACTGCTCCGTCATGCACGATGACGTGAAGATCAATATCGTCGACACCCCGGGACACGCGGACTTCTCTTCGGAGGTCGAGCGGATCATCAAGACCGTGGATACGGTCATCCTGCTGGTGGACTCCAGTGAGGGCCCTATGCCGCAGACCCGGTTCGTTCTGAAAAAGTCTCTTGAGCAGGGGCTGAATCCGATCCTTTTGATCAACAAGATCGACAAGAAGGATGCCCGGATCGATGAGGTCGTCGACGAGGTCTATGAGCTGTTCATGGATCTGGATGCCAATGACGAGCAGCTGGATTTCCCGATCCTTTACGGGATCGCCCGGCAGGGGATCGTGGTCCGGGACCCATCAGAGGTAGAAGGCATGAGCGTCGAGAGCGGTGCGGGGCAGGTGGACAATGAAGGAAAGCCCATGAAGATAAAGAAGTCGGCCAAGGGCATGAACGGACTTGATATCACCCCGCTGTTCGAGACGATCATCGAACACTGCGACCCGTATCCGGATAGAAATGAGGAGCCTCTGCAGCTGCAGATCTCGGCTCTGGCTTATGATGATTACATCGGAAGGCTCGGCATCGGCCGGGTGACCAAGGGGATCATACGTGAAGCCAGCACGGTCAGCGTGGCCGGGGAAGGCGGCAGCGTGAAGGAGAGAAAGATCAACCAGATCTTCGTATACCGCGGCCTGAAGCGGATGCCGGTAGAACAGGCGGAGGCAGGAGATATCGTCGTCGTGTCCGGTATTTCGGACATCTCCATCGGGGAGACCATCTGCGAGGCAGGAAAGCCCGACCCGCTGCCGATGATCTCCATCGAGGAACCGACCCTGTCCATGTATTTCATGGTCAACAAATCCCCGTTTGCCGGTAAGGCCGGCAAGTTCGTGACCTCCCGCCATATACGGGAACGGCTGATGAAGGAACTGGAGGTCAATGTAGGCCTTCGCGTCGAGGAGACGGACTCCACGGACAGCTTCAAGGTGTCCGGACGTGGCGAGCTGCACCTGTCGATCCTGATCGAGAACATGCGGCGGGAAGGGTATGAGCTGGCGGTGTCCAAGCCGGAGGTCATCATGCGAAAGGATGAGAACGGCAGGACGCTGGAGCCGGTCGAGGAGGTCATCATCGACGTGCCGGATGAATATTCCGGCTCCGTCATCTCTAAGCTGAACATCCGAAAGGGCATGATGCAGCAGATGAGAAGCGAGAACGGTTACACCCGGCTGGAATACCTGGCTCCGACCAGAGGCCTGCTCGGATACCGGAGCGAGTTCATCAACGATACGAGAGGCGAGGGTACCATGGTCCGCCGCTTCGAGAAGTTCGATGAGTTCGCGGGAGAGATCCCCCAGAGGATCAATGGGGTCGCCATCGCCCAGGAGGAGGGGGTGACCACACCGTACGCGATCTTCAATATCGCGGAACGTGTGCAGATGTTCGTAGAGCCGGGGACCCATGTCTACGAAGGCATGATCGTCGGCATGAACGCCCGAAGCGATGACATGGTCGTCAATCCGTGCAAGGCGAAGAAGGCGACCAATATGCGGGCGGCCGGAAGCGATGAGAATATCAAGCTGTCTCCGGCCAGAGTATTCACGCTGGAGGAGGCACTGGAGTTCATTGATGACGATGAGCTCGTGGAGATCGTACCGGGAGACATCCGGCTCAGGAAGAAGATCCTGAGTGAACTGGACAGAAGGCGGGATGCGAGGAGATCGAGAAATGGATAACCTGGAACTGGAAAAAGTCAATAATGCATTCGATCTGTTCGGGGTCACGGTCGGGGAGCCCTGGGCGACGGTCATCAAACTGGCTCTGATCATAGTGATCGGTGTGATCGTGATCAAGATCCTTCTGACCGTGGTCCGCCACTTCCTGAAGAAGGACAATCACCTGGATGATATGCTCAATACGTTCGTGGTGAACGTGGTCCGTACGGCGTGCATCATTGTACTGATCGCGATCTGCCTCGATACGGTAGGGGTGAGCACAGGGACTATCGTCGCAGTGCTCGGCGCCGCGGGCGCCGCCATCGCTCTGGCGTTAAAAGACAGCCTGGCCAACATCGCCGGCGGCATCATGATCATTATCAATCAGCCGTTCAAGCAGGGGGATCTGATCAATGTCGGGGAATACCGCGGCAGGGTCCAGGAGATCGATCTGTTCCTGACGACCCTCCGGACA
>JAFRLD010000049.1 GCA_017431395.1 Bacillota bacterium
CGAAAAATCAAAGTACGAAGGCGAAATAGAGCGGCCCCTTCTGGCAGAATAGAAAACGATAAACTGCTGCAGAGTATTGTGGCAGTTTTTTCATAAAACTTTTGAAATAGGTGTTGACAACACTATATATAGATGGTACATTTAAGTTGAAGTTAGCACTCGCACATAAAGGGTGCTAACAACAGGAGGGCCAAAATGGATTTAACTGAAAGAAAACTGAAAATCTTGCAGGCCATCATAGCGGACTTTGTCAGGACCGCGGAACCGGTGGGATCGAGGACGATCTCCAGAAACTATGAGCTTGGGATCAGCCCGGCAACCATCCGGAACGAGATGTCAGACCTTGAGGAAATGGGCTATCTGACCCACCCTCATACATCCTCAGGCAGAGTTCCTTCCGAGAAGGCCTACAGACTGTATGTCAACGAATTGATGGGCAAGAAGGAGCTGTCGGAGTCGGAGAAGATGGTGATCGCCCAGAAGCTGTACCAGAATGTCAACGAGCTGGACAATCTGATCGAGCGGGCGGCACACGTGCTGTCGGAGATCACGAATCTGACCGCTTTCGCACTCTCCCCAGGCAAGGAACTGGATAAGCTGCGTTACATCAACCTGATCCCGGTGGATGAGCGGACCGTCGTATTGATGATCGTTTCAGAGAGCGGCAAGGTATCGAATACAGCCGTTCAGCTGGACCGGCCGGTAGAGGATGAGACGCTCCGGATCCTGGCTAAGAATATGACCTATAACTATAGCGGCAAGACCCTGAGCGAAGCGCTGAAGATGGACATCATCAAGAACTTCCGGGAGGACGCGGAGGCTATGGCCATGTTCCGGAACAATGTTATGCCGGGATTCCTCAGGACGCTGGAGGATATGCTGAATGTCAACCTGTATATGGACGGGCTGACCAATATCTTTTCCATTCCTGAGTACAATGATATCGAGAAAGCGAAGAGCTTCTTCGAGGTCCTCGGGAGAAAGGAAGATATCCGGCAGAAGCTGATCGCGAGGGATGATGGAATGATCATCACCATCGGCGGAGAGAATCAGGACGCGGATCTCAGTGAATGCAGCGTTGTCACGGCAACCTACCATGTGGACGGTAAGCTCGTCGGCAAACTGGGTGTCATCGGACCAACGCGTATGAAATATGATGAAGTGACGTCGGTCGTGGAATACCTGACGGACAACATCAGCAAAGCATTTATGATCACAGGAGGAGAAGACACAGATGACGGAAAAGACAGAGGGGATTAAGATAGAAGATGCTGCGGCAGACCAGCCTTTGGAGCAAGAAGATGCGGATGTATCTGAAACGACCGGGGATGCCGAGGATATAGAGAATACCGAGAATACCGAAGAGCCTGCAGAAGAGTCTGCAGAGGAAACAGAAGCACCCGCGGAAGCGGCAGAACCTGCGGAAGCAGACGATGCGAAATACCTGCGGCTGCTGGCGGAATTCCAGAACTATAAGAAAAGAACAGAGAAGGAAAAAACAGATCTCTATTCCTATGCGAATGAGAAGATCATGACGGAGCTCCTGGAGGTGCTGGACAATTTCGAGAGAGCACTGGAGCAGGAGGCCGGGGATGGCTTCAAAGAAGGAATGGAACTGATTTTCACTCAGCTGACCAACGTTCTGACTAAGGCGGGGCTGGCTGAGATAACTGCCCTGGGCGAGGATTTCGATCCCAACGTTCACAACGCAGTCATGGCAGAGGAAACCGAAGAATACGAAAGCGGTAAGGTTTCCGGCGTAATGCAGAAAGGCTACACACTCAATGGTAAGGTCATCCGGCCTTCCATGGTGAAAGTCGCGAACTGACCGCTTGAAAAATAAACCCTGAAGGAGGAAAAGGAAATGGGAAAAGTAATCGGAATTGACTTAGGAACAACAAACTCCTGCGTTGCAGTACTGGAAGGCGGAGAGCCTACCGTCATTACCAACGCGGAAGGTAACAGAACAACACCGTCGGTCGTGGGTTTCGCGAAGAACGGAGAGAGATTGGTCGGAGAGACCGCCAAGAGACAGGCGATCACCAACCCGGACAGAACTATCGCTTCTATCAAGAGACACATGGGTGAGGCTTATGACATCCAGATCGATGGCAAGAAGTACACACCGCAGGACATCTCCGCGATGATCCTGGCGAAGCTTAAGGCAGATGCTGAGAGCTATCTGGGCGAGCCTGTAACAGAAGCGGTCATCACCGTACCGGCTTACTTCACAGACAGCCAGAAGCAGGCGACCAAGGATGCCGGCAAGATCGCCGGACTGGAAGTCAAGAGGATCATCAATGAGCCTACAGCTGCATCTCTGGCATATGGACTCGACAAGGATGAGACTTCCCAGAAGATCCTGGTCTATGACCTGGGCGGCGGTACATTCGATGTATCCATTCTGGAACTGGGCGACGGCGTATTCGAAGTTCTGGCAACGAACGGCAACAACAAGCTGGGCGGCGACGACTTCGACGAAGCGGTCCTGAACTATATGGCAGACACCTTCTCCCAGGAGAACGGGATCGATCTGAGAGCCGACCGGATGGCGATGCAGAGACTGAAGGAAGCTGCTGAGAAGGCGAAGAAGGAACTTTCCAGCGCACAGACCACGAACATCAACCTGCCGTTTATCACGGTCAGCGAGAACGGCCCGCTGCATATGAACATGGATCTGACAAGAGCCAAGTTCGACCAGCTGACTTCTCACCTGGTCAATGCGACCATCGAGCCGATGAAAAAAGCTATGGCGGACGCCGGTGTCACCAACAGTGATCTGGCGAAGGTCATCCTGGTCGGTGGTTCCACACGTATCCCGGCAGTTCAGGATGCAGTGAAGAACATTACCGACAAAGATCCGTTCAAGGGGATCAACCCGGATGAGTGCGTTGCGCTCGGCGCTGCGATCCAGGCAGGCGTTCTGACCGGAGAGGTCCACGACGTACTGCTGCTGGATGTCACACCGCTGTCCCTGTCCATCGAGACACTGGGCGGTGTCGCGACCAAGCTGATCGAGAGAAACACCACGATCCCGACGAAGAAGAGCCAGATATTCTCCACCGCTGCGGACAATCAGCCGGCAGTAGACATCCACGTCATGCAGGGTGAGCGTGACATGGCGGCTGACAACACCACACTGGGACGCTTCCAGCTGACAGGCATTCCGCCGGCACCGCGTGGAGTACCGCAGATCGAGGTCACCTTCGACATCGATGCGAACGGCATCGTCAATGTCAGCGCGAAGGATCTGGGCACTGGCAAGTCCCAGCAGATCACGATCACATCTTCCACGAAGCTGTCCGATGAAGAGATCAACGCTAAGGTCAAGGAAGCGGAACAGTACGCTGAGGAAGACAAGAAGAGAAAAGAAGAAGTCGAGGTCAGAAACCAGGCAGAGACTCTCGTCTATGAGACAGAGAAGAACATGAAGGAACTGGATCAGGCCCTGTCTGAAGAGGAGAAGAATGATATCAACGCGGCCAAGGACGCTCTGCAGAGTGCTCTGAACGCGAACAATATCGATGATATCAAGGCTAAGACAGAAGCTTTGACAGAGAAGTTCCACACCATCTCCGCGAAGATGTACCAGCAGGCGCAGGCAGCACAGGGTGCAGCTGGCGCAGGCATGGGAGGCATGGGCCCTGACATGAGCGGTATGGGCGGAGCTGCCGGCGCAGGCCCGAACATGGGCGGCGCAGCAGGCGGAAATGCGTCCGGAGACGACAACGTCGTTGACGCTGACTTCGAAGTCGTAGACGATGACGAGAAATAAAAGATAGAAGAATCATCTGATTCAGAACTGTTCTGGAGCTGCCGGCGGACCGGTAGCTCCTTAACACGATTTACAGGAAGAACGATATGGCAGACAAAAGAGATTATTATGAGGTGCTTGGCCTCCAGAAAGGCGCCAGTGATGATGAGATCAAGAAAGCGTTTCGTAAGCTTGCTATGAAATATCATCCTGACAAGAATCCGGGGGATAAAGAAGCAGAAGAAAAATTCAAAGAGATCAACGAGGCCTATGCGGTCCTGTCGGATTCAGAGCAAAAGGCGAAGTATGACCAGTTCGGTCACGCCGGGATCGATCCGAACAGCTTCGCGGGCGGATTCGGCGGATTCGGCGGATTTGAGGATATCTTCGACATGTTCAGCGGCGCGTTCGGCGGCGGCGGATTCGGCGGCGCATTCGGAGGGCAGCAGCGGAGGAGCAATGCTCCGAGAAAGGGAAACGACATTCAGAAATCGATGTCGATCACGTTCGAGGAAGCGGCCTTTGGATGCAAGAAGCAGATCAAGCTCACGAAGAATATCCGCTGCAAGACCTGCGGAGGAACGGGAGCGAAACCCGGTACGTCGAAGAAGACCTGCCCGAACTGCGGAGGCACCGGCGAGATCAGGACCCAGCAGAGGACTCCTCTCGGCGTGTTCCAGAGTGTTTCCCCATGCCCTGATTGCGGAGGCAGCGGCCAGATCAACGAATCGCCTTGTACGGATTGCGGAGGCACCGGACGCGTACGGGATACCGTGAAGATCACGGTCAATATCCCTGCCGGCGTGGACAATGATTCGGTCATCCCGATCCGCGGCCAGGGTGAGCCGGGCTTCAACGGGGGTCCGGATGGAGACCTCTACATCGTCCTGAGCGTCAAACCACACAAGCTGTTTGAGCGCCGGGGACAGGATCTGTGGCTGGAATTCCCGATCTCCTTCGACCAGGCGGCTCTCGGGGATGAGATCATCGTGCCGACACTGGAGGAGAAGGTCTCCTACAAGGTCCCGGCAGGGACCCAGCCGGGGACGGTGTTCCGTCTTAAGGGCAAGGGCATCAAGAGCGTTCGCGGCGGGCGAAAAGGCGACCTCTATGTGAAGGTCTCCCTGGAGGTGCCGACGAAGCTGAACGGCAAACAGAAAAAAGCGATCCAGGCCATGCGGGATGCCGTTACCGACGAATGCTACCAGAAAAAGAGCGGGTTCCTGAGATCGATCAAGGAGTTCTTCTCCTAAGAACTACCACAGATAAAACAAAAAAGAAACCATTCAGGAAGAGCGGTCGTACAGTTAGAAAGCTGACGCAACGCTCTTTCTTTTTGTGGTGATTCTGTGCTAAAATCGAATCCATAAGGAGAAGGACACATATGAAATACATCGAACTGAAGATCCACGCATCGAAGCAGGGCGTGGAGATGGTAACCGAACTGCTGATGAGAAACGGGATCACCGGGATCTCAGTGGATGACCCGGCAGACCTGCAGGATATCCTGGACAAAAAGAACGAGTATGGCTGGGATTACATAGATGATGAGGTGAAGGCGCGCCCGGACCGCGAGCCGGTGGTGAAAGCCTATCTGGAGGATTCCGAAGAGGGCAGGGAGCAGCTGCAGCACCTTAAGATCGAGATCATGAAGCTGAAGAGCCAGGAGATGGAAGGGGTTTTCGGCTGGGACGCGGATCTTGGGAGGCTCTATGCAGAGGCAGAGGTCGTAGACGACGCGGACTGGAAGGATAGGTGGAAGGAATACTTCAAACCAACGAAGATCACGGACCGGATCGTCGTGAAGCCCTCCTGGGAGAGCTATGAGCCGGAGGCAGGAGAGCTCGTGATCGAGCTGGACCCGGGCATGGCGTTCGGGACCGGGACGCATGAGACGACCAGACTCAGCATGGCACTGCTCCAGCTGGCACTGACGGAACACGGCACACCGGAGGACAGCCGCGTGCTGGACGTGGGCTGCGGCTCCGGGATCCTGGCGATCGGAGCGGCGCTGCTTGGATGCAGGGACGTGCTGGGCGTAGAGATCGACCCGGACGCGGTGATGGTGGCGAAGGAAAACGTCGCAGGGAACGGACTCGAAGATCAGGTAAGGATCATCGAAGGAGATCTGACGAAAGGTCTTGAGTACAAGGCGGACATCATTGTAGCCAATCTGATGGCAGACCTGGTGATGCTTCTGGCAGGGAGCTGCGCGGAGCATCTGACGGAGCACGGAGTGTTCATTTCCTCCGGCATCCTTATTGAGAAACGGGATACTGTCAGCCGGGCGATCCGGGAGGCGGGATTTGAGATCACCAGAGTCGCTTCCTGCGGGGAATGGTGTGCGATCGAGGCAAGGAGAAAACAATGAGCCGGTTTTTCGTGGCGCCGGAGCAGATCGGCGGGAGCACGATCACGATCGAAGATCGTAATGATCTGCATCATATGAAAAGGGTACTGAGGCTTGCGCCCGGCGATGAGGTGGATATTTCCGACGGTCAGACATGGGAATACCGGGCACGGATCGAATATCTGGAACCGGATATGGCGCAGCTGACCATTCTGGACAAGCAGAAATTCTCCGCGGAGCCTTCCGTAGAGGTCACGCTTTATCAGGGGATCCCGAAGCAGGGCAAGATGGAGACGATCATCCAGAAATGCGTGGAGCTCGGCATCTATCGGATCGTTCCGGTGTTCATGGAGCGGACCGTGGTCGTGGACAAAGGCAATTTCGACAGGAAGGTCTCCCGATGGCAAAAGACTTCCGCCGAAGCGGTCAAGCAGTGCCGGCGCGGGATCATCCCGGAGGTAGCATCCGCTATGCGGATGCCGGAGGTCCTGGCAGAGCTGAGCGCGGCGCCGGGAGCCGGAGGGAATACCGGGTCGCAGGATCCTTATGATATGATCCTGATCCCCTATGAGAACGAAGAGGGGACGACGATCAAGGATGTCCTGCGCGGCAGTGCAAGCGATAAGCCCCGCCGGATCGCGGTCCTGATCGGTCCGGAAGGCGGTTTCAGTGAGGCGGAAGTGAGGGCAGTAGCCGAAGCCGGAGGACAGTCCGTGAGCCTGGGCAAGACGACTCTGCGGACCGAAACGGCCGGCATGGCAGCGCTCGCGATGATCATGTATGAATTGGAGTTATGAGATGAAGATCGTATTTCTGGATCATGAGGTGATCGACAGAGGAGATATCAACTGGGCGAAGGTGGAAGCGCTGGGGGATCTGGCGATCTATCCACATACAGGATCGGACGAACAGGCGATAGAGCGCCTTCAAGGGGCAGAGGCGGTGATGATAGATGAATACCCCATAGGAAGAAGCATCATGGAAGCCTGCCCGGACCTGAAATTTATCGGCCCGGCTGCCACCGGCTACAATCACATCGACCTGGACTATGCGCGGGAGCGCGGCGTTGCGGTCTGCAATGTCCCGGCTTACTCTACAGAGGCGGTGGCGCAGCATGCGTTCGCGCTGCTTCTGAGCCTGGCAAACGGGACGGGGCATTTTGATAAAGAGATCCACGAAGGCCGGTGGAATACCGCCGCCGGCAATGCTTATACGCCCTGGCCGCTCGTGCTCCTCGATGGGAAGACCATTGGCATCATAGGCTACGGCAATATAGGCCGCAAGGTCGGAGAGATCGCGGAGGCATTCGGGATGAAGGTGAACGTATACAGCCGGGATCCGGAAGCCGCGGTCAGATCAGATGTGGTCAGCCTGAACTGCCCTCTGACAGAGGAGAACCGGGGCATGGTGGACGAGGCGTTCCTTAACCGGATGAAGGACGGGGCGATCCTGATCAACACGGCCCGCGGCGGACTTGTCGATGCGGCAGCCGTGGCCAATGCCCTGAGATCGGGAAAGCTGTTCGGTTTCGGGGCGGATGTGCTGGCTTCCGAGCCGCCGGACCCGGACGATCCGCTGCTCAGCGCACCAAACTGCATCCTCACGCCGCACATCGCTTTCACGCCCGTAGAGATCCGCCAGCGTGTCATCGATATCTGCGCGGAAAATCTGCGGAGTTTCCTTCAGGGCGGAGACATGAACCGGATCGTATAGGAGACAAAACATGAAGATCGCATTCCACACACTCGGATGCAAGGTAAATCAATATGAAACAGAGGCCATGGTGAAACTCTTTCGAGAGGCAGGCCATGAGATCGTCGGCGAGCGGGAGTTCGCCGATGTTTACGTGATCAATACGTGCACGGTCACCGCGGTGGCGGACAAGAAGTCCCGCCAGTACATCCGCCGGATGAAAAAGGTCAACCCGGACAGCATCGTGGCGGTGACGGGCTGCTATGCCCAGATCCGGCCTGAGGAGGTCGCCGGCATCAGCGGCGTGGACATCGTGACCGGGATCAATGAGAAGAGCACGCTCCCGCAGTATGTGGAGGATCTCATTCGCGCAAAGGCTGGACAGGACCCTGAGGAAAGCACGGGGGAGCCTTCGGTCCATGTCCGTGACTGGAAGGATCTGAACAGCTACGAGGACACCGGACTTGTGACCAGTGCGGAGACCAGGACCCGGGCCTACATCAAGATCCAGGAGGGCTGCAACCGCTTCTGCTCCTACTGCGTGATCCCCTATGCGAGGGGGGCTATCCGGAGCAGGGATCTGAATGAGATCGTCCGTGAAGCAGAGCAGCTCATCGAAGCGGGCTATAAGGAACTGGTGCTGACCGGGATCAACACAGCCCTCTACGGGATGGAGGAGCGCCCGGCAGCCGGGCAGATCCCGCCGGAGGAGCAGGCAGCTCCCTACGGCGTGGAACGCGTGATCGCAGCACTCGATGCGCTTCCCGGAAACTTCCGGATCCGGCTGAGCTCCCTGGAGCCGGCCGTGGTCAACGCGGATTACGTGCGGCGGCTCCTGAAATACGGGAAACTGGTACACCACCTGCACCTCTCGGCGCAGAGCGGCAGCGACCGGATCCTGAAGGCCATGAACCGGCCATACGACAGGAGCGGATACCTGCAGATCGTAGACGCGGTCCGGAGCTTCGATCCTTACTATGGGATATCCACGGACATCATCGTAGGATTTCCGGGCGAGAAGGAGGCGGACTTCGAGCAAAGCCTGAGCCTGGTTTCCATCTGCGATTTCTGCAGGACCCATGTGTTCCGGTATTCCCGCCGCCCGAAGACCCTGGCAGCGTCCATGAAGGAGCAGGTGTCACCGCAGGTCAAGGCGCGCAGGAGCGATCTGCTGCAGGAAGCGGGAGAGAAGGCGAGGGCCAGCTTTTGCATGAAAAATCTCGGACAGGAGAGACTTGTGCTCATAGAGGAATACCTGGAGGATCCAGGGATGCTCACAGGCTACACGGACAACTACATCAGAGTCTATATGAAATGCCCGCCGGAAGGGCCGGAGAAGATGCTTAACACATTCCGGCAGGTAAAACTGAATGAAGTATATAGAGACGGTTGTAAGGGATTGATTTTGTGAAAAAAAAGGTTTAGAATAAGACCTGTATTATTGGAGAAAGGAAGGTAGTGAGAAGATGAGTGATTGCATTTTTTGCAAGATCGCGAATGGAGAGATCCCATCGAATACAGTATATGAGGATGATCAGATCATCTGCTTCCATGACGCGGATCCGCAGGCACCGGTACACGTACTGATCATTCCGAAGAAGCATATCCCTTCTTTGGATGAGGTCAAGGAAGAGGACAAGGAACTGCTCGGCACCATCATGCTGAAGGTTCAGGATCTCGCTAAGGATCTGGGACTTGATAATGGGTACAGGCTCGTGAACAATTGCGGAGAGGATGGTTTCCAGACTGTGAAGCATCTGCATTTTCACCTGTTAGGCAAGAGAAAAATGACATGGCCTCCAGGTTAAGAAACTCCGGTAAATATTTCTTGCATTGACCCGGCGAAAATAGTATAATATCAAGCGTTGTGAGCAAGACCACATGATTTTAAAGAAGTCAGGAGGTGAGACGGGGATGGCACAGGTTATCGTTAGAGAAAACGAAAGCTTGGAGAGCGCTCTGAAGAGATTCAAGAGATCATGCGCCAGAGATGGTGTCATGGCTGAAGTTCGTAAGAGAGAGCATTACGAGAAGCCAAGCGTAAGAAGAAAGAAAAAGTCTGAGGCTGCTAGAAAGAAAGCCAGAAAGTATTAATTTCTATTGTTGAATCGGAAGAGGTGTTGGAAGTGACCTTAAAAGAAAGATTAGATGCTGACTTTAAGGACGCAATGAAAAAGAGAGAGACCGTCCGCAAGGAGACGATCAGTTTCGTCAGAGCTGCGATCAAGCAGTACGAAGTGGACAACAGGGAAGATATTGATGACGCAGGGGTCGCCGCCATCTTAGCCAAACAGGTGAAGATGAGAAAGGATGCCCTCGCTGACTTCGAATCTGCCGGACGTACCGATCTGGTAGATGCTTACAACGCTGAGATCCAGGTGCTTAAGGAGTATATGCCTAAGCAGCTGACTGCAGAAGAGATCATGGATGTCGTGAAGGGAGCCGCCGCGGATGCCGGGATCGAAGCCGGCAGCGGGAGAGCTTCTATGGGCAAGCTGATGGGCAGCGTCATGCCGAAGGTGAAGGGTGTCGCCGATGGCAACGATGTCAAACAGGCAGTCATGCAGTTCCTGGGATAAAATAGGATAAGAGACCTGCTTTCACCGGTCGGGAGATTGGGCGGCAGGTCTTTTTTATTGCCGGAAATATGGTATACTGTTTACATGTTTTTACCAGTAAATGCAGAAGACATGAGAATACGCGGCTGGGATGCAGTCGATTTCGTTCTGGTGACCGGGGATGCGTATGTGGACCACCCTTCGTTCGGGACCGCACTGATCGGGCGGTGCCTGGAGGCCAGAGGATACCGCGTCGCAGTCCTTTCACAGCCGGACTGGCGGAGCCCGGAGGATTTCCGGCGGTTCGGGCGGCCGCGCCTGGGCTATCTGATCGGCAGCGGCTGCGTGGACTCCATGGTCAACAACTATTCCGTATTCAAGGTCCGCCGCCGCAGGGATGTGTATTCCCCGGGCGGGAAGGCAGGACGGCGTCCGGACCGGGCCCTGCTTGTCTATGCGGGCTGCGCGCGGGCGGCGTATAAGGATGTCCCTGTGATCCTGGGCGGCCTGGAGGCGAGTCTCCGGCGCCTCGCCCATTACGATTACTGGGAGGACAAGGTGCGGCGCTCCATTCTTCTTGATGCCAAGGCGGATATCCTCGTTTACGGTATGGGGGAACGGGCGATCCTTGAGATCGCAGAAGCTTTGGATGCCGGGATCGAAGCGAAGGATATCGGCTGGATCCGCGGTACCTGCGTGCGCGGCAAGGAACCGGACATCTACGAAGATGATATTGTGCTCCCGGCCTTTAGGGAAGTGAAGACCTCGAAACAGGCCTATGCAGAGAGCTTCGCGCGGCAGTACCGGGAGAGCGATGCGGTGAGCGGGCGGAGGCTGCTGGAAGAATACGAAAACAAAAACTTTGTCATTCAGAATCCCCCCCAGCCCGTGATGGAGCGGCAGGAGCTGGATGACCTGTATGCTCTGCCTTTTGAGCGGAATTATCATCCCATGTATGAGGCAGAAGGCGGTGTGCCGGCGATCACCGAAGTGAAGTACAGCGTGACGGGAAACCGCGGCTGTTTCGGCGGATGCGCATTCTGTGCGATCACCTATCATCAGGGCAGGGAGGTAAGGAGCAGGAGTACGGAGTCCGTTCTTCGGGAGATCCGGGAAATGACGAAAGATCCTGGATTCAAAGGCTATGTCCACGACATCGGCGGGCCGACCGCGAACTTCCGCCACCCGTCCTGCAGGAAGCAGCTCGACTCCGGCATGTGCAAGAGCCGGGACTGTCTCTTCCCGAAACCATGCCCGCAGCTGGAGGCAGACCACAGCGAATACCTGGAGCTTCTGGCCAGAGCCCAGGAGATAAAAGGCGTGAAAAAAGTCTTCATAAGGTCCGGGATCCGCTACGATTATATGCTGGCGGACCGGGAGCACGGGCGGGAGTTTCTGAAGGCGCTCTGCCAGGATCACGTCAGCGGGATCCTGAAGGTAGCGCCGGAGCACATCTCCGGGGAAGTGCTGCGAAAGATGCATAAGCCCGGGAGACCCGTATTCGACCGGTTCTGCAGGCAATATGAGCAGATGAATCGCCGGCTGAAAAAGAACCAGTATATGATCCCGTATTTTATCTCCTCCCATCCCGGGAGCACGCTGGAAGATGCGGTGGAGCTCGCGCTATATCTGAAGGAATCCGGGTTCGTCCCGGATCAGGTGCAGGATTTTTATCCGACCCCCGGAACGCTGGCCACCTGCATGTATTATACGGAGATGGACCCCCTGAGCGGGCAGCCGGTCTATGTGCCGAAGACCATGCATGAGAAGAAGCTGCAGCGGGCACTGCTGCATTTTCATAAAAAAGAGAACCGAAAACTTGTGCTTGAGGCGCTCCGCAAGGCAGGCCGGGAAGACCTGATCGGAGTGCTGGTGTGAGGAAGGATCGATGAGCGGCAAAACACATACGGAACACAAAAGGATCCAGGCGCTGCTCCAGGCGATGGAGCAGGGCAAGGCCCAGTTCGATGAGATCATGGAGAACCTGGAGAAACCCGGGCCGGAAACGGAAGCTGCGACGGAAGCGGGGGCGGCAGCCGGGGAGTGGCCAGCTTTTGCGGCGGAGGAGATCTATGATCCTCGCATGGATGAGACGTACGTACCGGGCAGCGACGGAGAGCAGATGGACCTGTTCAGCATGCCCGGAAGTGCCCTGCTTCGGGACGCTGAGGTCGCTGAAGCGGAGACGATGAACCGCATCGCCGCAGGGGACAATCTGGCCTATATGATCTGGCTCCTGCGGGAAAGGGAGCTGGCCGGTAAGATCCAAATGATCTATGTGGATCCCCCGTTTTTCACGAATGCGAAATATCAGTCTTCGGTGCAGATCTCAGGAGCCGGCGGGAAGAAGTCCCCGGTGCTGAAGGTCGGCGCCTATGAGGACACCTGGGGCCATGATCTGGAGAGGTATCTTGAGATGCTGGCGGTCCGGTTTTACGTCATGCGGGAGCTGCTGGCGGAGACCGGAAGCCTCTGGGTGCATCTGGACTGGCACGGGTCCCACTACGTGAAGATGATGCTGGATGAGATCTTCGGGGCGGAGCATTTCGTGAACGAAGTCGCATGGACTTATAAGTCGGGCGGCGCCAGCAAGCACAGTTTCTCAAGAAAGCATGATACGCTGCTGTTTTATAGCAAGACGGATCATTACAAGTTCAATCCGCTGCAGGAGAAGTCCTATAACCGGGAGGGCAAGCCATACCGGTTCAAAGGGGTCGAGGAATTCCAGGATGAGCATGGCTGGTATACCATGGTCAACATGAAGGATGTCTGGAACATCGATATGGTGGGGCGGACCTCTTCGGAGCGAAAGGGCTACGCGACCCAGAAACCGGAGAAGCTGCTCGAGCGGATCGTGGATGCCTGCAGCGATGAGGGGGATCTCTGCGCGGACTTCTTCGCGGGTACCGGGACGCTGGGTGCCGTTTGCAGCCGCAAAGGCAGGCCATGGATCCTCTGTGATACCGGGGATGCGGCGATCGGTTCGCAGATCCTGCGGATGGCAGAGCTTGAAGTACCGTTCCTGGTCGAGCGGCCGGTCTCCACGAAAGAGGATGGGCCGCGGACCTCGATCCAGCTGTCTTACGCGGATGGACGGATCCAGCTGGAACGGTATCAGCCGGACCTGACCCAGGTCCAGGAGAGGGACCGGGAGATCGTTACCGAATACATCAATGACAACAGCCTGGATCTGATCAGCTTCTGGAGCGTGGACGCCGAATACGATGGCAGGGTCCATATCGGGGACCTCCTGCTTTCGGGCGAAGATACCGCTGTGCTAAAGGACGAGGCCGGGAGCACAGCCGTCAGCGTCGTCGGGTACGACCTGTTCGGCGGCCGTTTCGAGTGGATCTCAAAGGAGAGATAAGCATGAACTTCCGAGTGATAAAAAAGGAACAACAAAAAGAGAGCAACTGGTCGGGCGGCAAGACGTATGAGCTTGCGATCTTTCCGGAGGACGCGAAGTACCTGGACCGGGATTTCATCTGGCGTCTGAGTACGGCGAACTCCGACCGGGAGGAATCCTCCTTCACGAAGCTGCCGGATTACGACCGGATCCTGATGGTGCTGGAAGGAGATGTGGTCCTGGCGCACGGAGACGTACGTTC
>JAFRLD010000050.1 GCA_017431395.1 Bacillota bacterium
CATATCCCTTGCCCGGTGTGGCACATTAAATGTATAATATCAGTATCAACCATAAGGAGAACATCATGCAGCATTCTGCTTTTTTGAACAATAAACCACTGCATATGACCGTTCGTCTGGTCTGCGCTGCGCTGATCCTGGACATTTTTGCGGCCAGTCTTTTCGTGTACCACGCGGATCTTTCGGGCCTCATCATCTTCGCAGCTTTCATCGTATTCTATGTCCAGCTGCCGGGGCAGATGATCCTGCGGCTTCTGGGACTCAGGCCGGACCGGTTTTCATCTCTCCTCGCCATCGGGTTCTTTACCGGCTGGGCGTTCATCACGCTGCAGTATTTCATAACGGAGCTGCTCCCGACGAATCTGGTCCTCTTAGCGGCAGGCCCGATCTTCAGCGCAGGCTACCTTGTTTCGCTTATTAAGGAGCAAAGGCTGGGCCGCCTTTCCCCGCGGATCCGCCTGCGGGACATCTCGCCGGCCTTCTGCATTTTTGTCACAGCAGGACTTCTCTATTCCATGCTGCTCACCCAGTACCTGTACCTGTCCCCGCTGGTGGATGAGACGATCACCATGAACCCGGACAAGGGGTTCCACCTAGGTCTGATCAACTCCCTCTCCCATGGATATCCGTTGGAATGCCCGTGGTTTTCGGGGCTTTATTTCAACTATCATATTTTCACGGAGCTTCTTTACTCCGTGCCGGTACGCCTGTTTGGCCTGACCGCGGACACCCTGCTGTTCACCTGCGGGCCGTACCTGACCGTATATTCTTTCGGCATTTCCCTCTACGCTCTCTTCCGCGAGATGAGCAAGAAACCGGAGCGGGCGGGTCTTTACTGCCTGGCGCTGATGCTCTCGAACATCTTCATCGCCCGCGGCATCGACCGTTCCATCGCCTTCCTGTTCATCTTCCGCAACGAGAACGTAGCCGGCTACGGCGTCAGCTGCGCCATGGTCCTCTTCCTCGTGATCCGTTACTGGTACCGGGATCATGCGGAGGGCGGGTTCGCCTGGAGGAAGCTGGTCCTCTGTATCGCGCTCCTGATGCTGGCCGCAGGGATCAAAGGGCCTTTCGCCCTGGTCACGGTAGCTGCCCTGTGGGGCACCTTCCTGCTGGGCCTGATCCTGCGGAAGGTGAGATTCCGCACCGTCCTGCCTTTGCTCCTGATGACGATCGGCTTTTACCTGGTCTACACGACCGTGCTCGGCTCGAAGGGGCAGACGGCCAGCGCCGGGGAATCCCTGATCGCACTGGCCAACATCCTGAACATCACGTTCTTCAAGGGCCCGCTGGTGGCACTGATGAAATCCTTGCATCTTCCGATGATCCTGCGGTATGTCGTCCTTCTGGGCGTCTTCACCGTCTTCCTTCTGACGGCGTTCTTCCTGCCCTTCGTGATCGGATATATCCGGGAACTGGTGCTGGTGCTGGCCGGGAAGAAGGACTTCGATTTTACCCGCGTCATGGTCTACGCAGCCGTTCTGGTCGGCTTCATCGGCATGCTGCTGCTCAACTACCATGGGCACAGCCAGATCTATTTCGGCTTCTTCACGGTCTTCTTCGCACCGCTCATCGCCTTCTGGTTCTTTGAGGATATGGAGGCAAACCGGAGCGCATGGATGAAGGCGGTCCGGGGGATCTTCCTCGTGAGTCTGGCGCTTTCGACCATTGGCCTCGCCAGCTTCCTGATGAACCAGTCGGGGGATGCGGCCGAAGCAGCGGACCCCTCTGCTGACGGAAGCAAATACAAATCCATGAGCCAGGAGGAATATCTGGCCATGCGCTGGATCGATGAGAACACACCGAAGGATTCGCTTCTGGCGACCGACCGCTACTACAGCGTCCCGCTGAAGAAGTTCGACGTGCAGGATCGCTGGGACAACCGGTTCTTCCTCTATGCGGACTATTCGAACCGGATCTGCTACCTCTCCGGGGCCGGTTATATCCTTCCGGCCAGGGAATGGAAACAGAGAGAGGAACGGATCGAGATCAACGACCGGTTCTTCGATGCGGATGATCCCGGCCGGGGCGAACTGGCCAGGGAGCTCGGCATCGACTATGTGGTCCTCTCCAAGCGCTTTACGAAAGCCGGGGACCTCGAAAACAAAGATTATAAGCTATGCTTCTCCAATGACGATATAGACGTTTATGAGATCCGACAGTAGATATTAAAAGGAGGTATTGAATCTGATGAAATGGAATAAGAAAACTCTGCTCAGCCTGATGCTGGCCCTGATCATGTCTATGGCTTTCGCGATGACCGCCTGCGGCTCCGATCAGGAGGAAGATGAGGAAGTCGCCGTCGATCCGGGCACCATCAACCTGATGGACAATCCGGACGCCACGAAGGCGGGCGATCCGGCACTGGCCAAAAAAGCCAAGAAGCTCAACAAGGATCCGTCCAACTTCTATGGGACCTGGATCTCCAAGTCCTCGGACGCGGAGAACCTCTACGGGAATCTTGAGATCACCATCAATGAAGATGGCACGTTCGATGCCAACATCACGGACATCGACCTTCACGGAACATGGCACAAGATCAACGGAGGGATCGAGTACAACAATGAACTCATCTCCGGCAAGGTCTTCTATGGCCCGACCTGCATCATGACCTTCGAGGAATTCTCGGACGATGAGGAATCCGATGAGCCGATCGAAGTCGTGCTCGTGAAAAAAGAGTGATCGGGAAACGATCACTCTCCGAATAGCAATTCACAGACTCTCCTGCTGGCGTTCCCGTCATCATGAGAGTTGTATTTTTGATTGAACTTCTTATACTTCTCCTCATAGAGGGGCGCCACCTGCTCCGCGTGACGGATCTGCGCGATCAGTTCCTCCTCCGTCTCCACGATCGGACCGGGCAGCTCCTCCAGGTCGATGTAGAAACCCCGGATGTCATCCGCGTAGGCCTTCTTATCGTACATATAGAAGACCATCGGCCGGCCGAGGTTCGCGTAGTCGAAGAACACGCTGGAATAGTCCGTGACCAGCACATCCGCAATGGTATAGAGCGGGGTGATGTCATCCAGATCGGAAACGTTGTAGACGAAGCCCTCCGCCTGATCGAAATCGAACTGTCTGGCCACGAAGTAGTGCACCCGGAGCAGGATCACGTATTCGTCGCCCAGTTCCCTTCTCAGCTCATCAAAATCAAGGGCCAGATCATAGACATAGCCGGCTCCGTTGTGCTGGTTATCCCGGAAGGTCGGAGCGTAAAGGATGACCTTCTTATCTTCCGGAATGCCCAGGGCCAGCCTTTGCTCGGCCGCGAACTGCTCATCAAAATGATACAGAAGATCGTTCCTCGGATACCCGGTCACCTTGAGGATGTTCTCCATTCCGAGCGCCGTCAGCCGGAAGGCGCTGGCGAATTTCTCAGAGGCGAACTCCGACGGGGAGATGAAATAGTCGTAGCGAACGACGTCCAGATTGTTCTTGCTGCGGATCTCCTCCAGGGAGTTGATCGCGTTGCCGTCCGTCGCTTCGATATCGCAGCGGAGCTTCTTGAGCGGCGTCCCGTGCCAGGTCTGCAGGAATACCTGCCCCGGCCGCTTCATGATGCCGTAGTCCAGATTGGAATTCGTGATGACATACTTCGCATTCGCGTAGGCATCGTAATAACCGCGGGAGCGAAGTGCAACGATCTCCGCCCTCTCGAGCTTCGGAAACTGCGTTTTCTTTTCCGGATCGTTCAGGACCCAGACGAAACGGAAGTCATCAAACCTCGGATCCTCCAGCATATATTCATAGATCGCCCGGGGATTGTCCCCGTACTGGCGGCCCATGAACGTCTCGAAGATCACCATCTTCTCGTCGATCTCCTGAGCGGATGCGGCTTTTTTGTATTTGTGCTGTTTGGTGGCTACGTGGACATCACGCACCCGGATCCTCAGTTTCGGATGATGCATCAGGAATTTCCGGATGTATTTCTTTAACAATTCCATAAATGAAGTCCCCCAGCCTGGCGGTGCAGGCGTCCGTATCGATATTGATATATTTTTTCTTGAATCTGTCAAGTTCCTCGAAGTCGTATGGACTGCTTAAGAGATCTGCCAGCTGCAGCCCTGTGATCGCCGTTTCATGCGGCATCTCCAGCCTGGGATCCACATTCAGTCCGGTCGCCTTCTCGTACTCTGCGATATCATAGACATAGTAGTATACGGGTTTTCCCGTGAGCGCCGCTTCGACGCCAAGGGCAGAGTAGTCCGTGATGATCCGGTCGCACGCCCGGATCCATTCCTGCGTGCTGCGCTCGCGGTCTACGATGATCTGCAGGCCCTCCGGAATATCCTCCCCGAAGCTTTCGGGCGGCTCCTCCAGAGGATGCAGGCGGATGGCCAGCACGAACCGCTTCGGATCTACGGCCCGGATCAGATCCCTCAGGTACACCGGACGGTTCTTGCGAAAGGTCGGTACATAGAGCAGGATCTCTTTGCCGTCCTCGATCCCGTAAGCTTCGCGGATCTTCTCCCGGCTGTCCTCCGAATCCCAGATCAGATCGAGCCTCGGAAGTCCCATATAGACCAGCTTCGAGGGCTCCAGGTCGAAGGCTTCACAGAAGATCCGTCCTGTTTCCTCTCCCGGACAGAGCACGTAATCATAGTTTCTGTGCATCCGCATCGTCTCCGCGACGACGCGGCTGTGCCCGCTCGGATAGCCGATGCTCTGGTAGCCGAACCTTTTTATCGCAGCGACCGCATGCCACATCTGCAGGATCTCCGTCCCCTTCCGGTGCGGCAGGACGCAGGCTACGATGCAGTAGCCGTCCAGAACGACCAGTCGCGAGGTCGCAAGATAATACATCTGCACGATCATATGGGGCATATAGCTGAGCTTGCCACCGATCCCCGACTCGATGAATCTGACCAGGACCTTGCACTTCAGGTCAGGATACCGCATCCTCAGATAGTCCGTCAGAAGGCGGATATCTACGGAAGCCTTCCGGCTCTGTCTGGATATGATCACGACTCTGCGCTTCACCGGCAGCAGCCGCATGGGAGCGTAGACCATCCTGAGAAGCAGGACGGCTATTTTCAGGATCAACTGTTTCATTGTTTCGTTTCGTCCGGCGGGGCCGCGGCTTCTTCGGACGGTCCAGCCTTTGCGGCTTCTGCGGCCTCTTCAGCAGGCGCGACTTCTGCAGCTTCTTCCGCCTTGGCGGCATCTTCGACCTTTTTCGCTTTCGCTGCGAGCCTGTCGGCCCTGCTCTCTATGATCTCGGGGAGTTCTCCCTTCTTGACCGCCCTCACGTTCGCCCTGGCCTTTTCCAGTTTCTCACGTGCGGCCTCTACCTTGTCCCAGGCTTCCTCGGTGTCCGTCTTCGCCGCTTCCGCTTCGGCTGCGATCAGTGCTTTTTTCGCTTTGCGGCGAAGCTTCTCAGCCCTGCCGGCATTATCGTAGAGATCGATCGCAACGTCGATATCCCCATCGAACAGAAGCCGTCCGTTGGCGAGGTAGATCCCCCGGGAACAGAACTGCCGTGCGGTGCTGGTGGAATGGGTCACGAACAGAAGCGTGACCTTGTCGTGTACGATGATCTGGTTGACCTTCTCGAGGCACTTGCTCCGAAAAAGCTTATCTCCGACGCTGAGCGCCTCATCGACGATCAGGATCTCGGGACGGATGTTCACGTTGATGGCGAACCCCAGACGGGACCGCATGCCGCTCGAATACGTCCGGACCGGCTGATCGATGTATTCTCCGATCTCCGCGAAATCCACGATCTCCTGCTCCAGCTCCGCGATCTCCTCATCCTTGAGTCCGCAAAGCTGTCCCTTGAGATAGATATTCTCACGTCCTGTCATCTCCAGGTCGAATCCGGAGGTCAGCTCCAGCAGAGCGCTGACCCGGCCGCCCACATGGATCTCGCCCTCGTTCGGATAAGACACGCCGGTGATCATCTTCAGGATCGTGGACTTACCTGCGCCATTCCGGCCAAAAAACGCCACGGTCTCACCGCGCTCCACCTGGAACGTCACATCGTTCACCGCGAGCATTTCCCGGTAAGGGACCTTCTTCGAGAATACGCCAAGGAGCCGTTTCTTATCGTTTTTATAGAGCTTGTATTTTTTTGTGACATGCTTGAAATCGATAATGATATCTTTTTCCATCAGGTCTCTCCTATCTGCAGCATTACAGCACATCCGGGATCTCACGGATCAGTTTTTTGTAAGCCCAAAGGGCCATCAACACGGTAATGATGAACAGCAGTATGAAAATACTGAGCTGCAGCGGTTCCTCCCAGAACCAGACTTTGTAGATAAAACAGTTCCTGTATCCGGTGGCGATATAAGTGATCGGATTGAAATAGAGCAGTTTCTGCATCCACGGGATATTGATCTTGTTGACATCCCATAGGATCCCGGACATCCAGAAGATCGGCTGTTTGATGGATTTCACCAGGTTCAGGAAGTCCCGGCTCATGGCGCCGAGCATCGATGCGAACAGCGCCCAGAAGACGAAGAAGATCGTCATGAAAAACATATAGATCGGGATCTGCAGCCAGTAGATATCCGGATAATGTCCGGTGGCAACGAAGATGAGCATGACGATGATGAGAAGGGCGATATGGATCGCCAGCGTCGCCAGTGTGACAAACGTTGGGATCGTTGATACGGGGAATTTCATTTTTGTAACGAGATACCGGTACCTGCGGATCGCGTTCGCTCCGCCATTTAACATATCCCCCATGAAGAACCAGGCGGTAAAGCCCGGGATCATCCAGAGGATGAACGGATATCCGCTTACAGGGCCGCCCCCTCTAAGCCCATAGGTGAATGCGAACCAGAATACGGCAATCGTCAGCGTCGGTTTGATCAGGGCCCATGCCCATCCCAAAGCCGCGCCGCTGTAGGTCTTGATGATATCCGCCTTCGCCAGCTTGAGGATCTGTCCCCGCCATTCTACATGTTCCTGCCATATCTCACGGATCGTTGACATGAATTCTCCTTATACAAAACAAAACGACAGCACCACGGGAACCATCGGACCCGATGATTCCCATGATGCTATTAATGGTCCTTATGTTTGACCTGCATATGCTGCAGGGCATATCACTGGATTACCAGATGATGACCTTCATCCCGTTACCGCTGTATCTGGAATGGAGTTCTCCGGCCTTCTCGGTCGGGTTCCGGATGCATCCGTGGGATGCCAGCGTACCCAGCTTCGGAGCCCAGCCGCTCTCCAGCCCGTGGAGTGCGGTCCCGTGCTGCAGGTAATTGCTCCAGGTGATGAAGTTCCAGTTCGGCGCTCCGTGTCCCGGATGATGCGCTCTGAACTTAATGATCGTTCTCTGTCCGGTCGGGGAAGGCGTCTTAGCCGTACCCATCGAGCACTTCCAGTCATCTACGGTCTTCCACTTCGATCCATTCTTCTTCAGGATATAGACGTGCTGGTTATAGGTGTTGACCCAGACGAAGTAGGTCCTGGAGGTCGAGAATCCTCTGGATTTGAGGAAGCTGAACTCCTTGCCCTTAGCCCAGCTGGTGCCGCCATTCATGAAGAAGTTGACGGCAGCATAGGAGTACTCACCATTCTTCTGATAATAAGCCTTCTGGTTCTTTACCCGGATCCTGGCGATGCTGTAGGTGCGGCCGTTCTTCTTGATCTTGTACTGGCCGCTGCCGTAACCGGTCGCCTTATAGGTCTTGCCGCTCTTCAGAGCACCGACGGTCTGTTTCATCGTTACCTTGATGTACATGGAGCGGGCGGTCTTGACCTTGTTGGAAACGGCTGCCTTGGACATGAAGTCTTTACCTTTGCGCTTCTTGAGGCTAATGGATCCATCATGCTTCTTGTCGCCGGAATCCTTGATTGCGTAGACCCTGTAGTTATAGGTCTTGTTCTTATTGATATTCTTCGAGTTTTCCCAGCTGCAGCTCTTTGTCTCTTTCTTGTCGGTAACACGGTTCCATACGACCTTCTTGCCGACTCTCCGCTCGATGTAGTAATAGTCTGCGTCCGGAGAAGCCTTCCAGGTCAGTTTGATCGCATTGTAACCTGCCAGAGCCTTCACGTTCTTTACCGGCTTGATCGTCGGCTTGACGATCTTGAACTTCACGGACTGGGAATTGATGCAGGAATACGGCGATACCGCAGGATCTGTATTCGCAGTACCTTTGATCGTAGCTGTCGCCTTGCCGACGGCCTTGTTGTTCGCGTAGGAAACGGTGAAATCGGTACCCTTGACCAGTTCCACAGGCTCCTGTGTCTCCGTTCCTGTTTCCGGATCCGTCTTCGTAACCATGGCGGTCACTTTCACAGACGGTTTGATGGACTTGCCCGTCCAGGTCTTGTTCTTGATCGGGTTGATGGTTACAACGGCAGTATCTGCGAGGTCAATGACGATCGGCTCTGCGACCGGCGGCTCCTCTGACGAATCTGTCGGAGGAACATCTCCTTCACCCTCCGTAACCTCATCTACGGTGTTTTCTCCTTCGCCGGCCATCGCATCTGCTTCTGCGCCGTCTACGGTCACCTCATCGGTCACAGTCACATTATCCGTACCCGGTGCCTGTTCAGGCGTTTCACCTTCAGCGAAGACGCCGGTTCCTGTCATCGTGACCAGGACGAGAGCCGCAACCAAGGTGCAGAATGTTTTTCTGATTTTGCTCATAACTCTTTCCCTTTCCTAATCTGATCTAATCCTTTCAATAACTACCCATACACATATATCATACCAAGAACCGCCCTGCGATTCAACTGTTTTATGGTGCCTCACCTATGCCAGCCCCCAGAGCTTCTCCAGCGGCTGCCCGTCCACCTCGATGCAGGCGTAGACCTTCGCCATGATCCCCTGCATCCCGGCTTCATCTGAGGCGGATGCGATCACCTGTCCGATGCGGTCCGTCCCGTTTCTCATGGCCTCAATGGCCATTCCTTTCTCATAATCAAGGCCGATCTGCACCCCTTCATCCCGAAGCTTCCCGATCCCCTGATGGTCGATCCGGGTGAGAACGCCGCTCTTCGGGCTCATGATGAGCCTTGCCTTGCATGGAACGCGGTCCTCCTTCTGCGGGCATGTGACCTTCTGGCCCAGCGCCAGATCCAGGATCGCCTCGTAATAATCGAACCCATAGTGCATGGAGATCAGTTCCGGAATGCATGTCGCCCCTGATCTGCCGCCGATCTCGATCACGTGCAGCCGGTCTCCATCCGCGAAGGCATCCAGGTTCACGGCGCAGTTATCAAGGCCAAGCGCCCGGACCGCGAGCTCTGTCTGCCGGAAGATCTCCTTCATGAGTGTCTCTGACCCCTCGTATGGGAAGTCATGTCCCGCCGTGATCACCGTCTCTCCGTTCACATACACAGCTTTCTGATGCGGAGCCATGAAGATAAGTTCCCCGTCCTGCACGATGCCGTCGATACCGATCTCCCTGCCCTGCAGTTTCTCCTCCACGAGAGCGTATGATCTCCGGGAATACTTCAGCGCATCTGCAAAGGCTGGCCCCAGCTCTTCTTCCCTCTCCACGATGGAGATGCCCCGGCTGCCGGAGCTGTCCACGCACTTGACCACGACCGGATAACCGATCTCCTCCGCAGCCTTCCGGGCAGCTTCCGGACTGTCCGCCTTGACATGTTTCGCCGAGTCCACGCCGCCCTCTTTGAAGGTATCCTGCATCAGCGTTTTATCAGATGTCTTCCGGGCCGCCTCACGGGACACTCCCGAAAGACCAAGCTCCTGGTTCACATATCCGATCGTAGCCACGGCCACATCCGTGCCGGCGGTGCAGATCCCTGAGATGCCCTCCTTCCGGGCAACTTCCAGGATCGCCTCCTGATCTGTCGTATTGATATAATAAACCTGATCCGCCAGCTCGAAGCCGGGATAGTTTCCCGGAATGCTGGCAACGATGGTATGAAGGCCCAGCCGTTTCGCTGCCTTGATGAGCGGCACCTGATAGATCCCCGCTCCCATGATCAGTATTTTTTTCATCCTGTGAGGTCTCCTTTTGTCTTATGCATCAGATTATATATAATACCCGTGTCCTGTCAACACCAGGTAGAAATAGCAAAGTCCGGACAGAAGATGCAGGAGGAAAAGCCCGCCTACGATGATAAAGTAGATCACCTGAGGGGTTTTGCGGCCTCCGAACAGCCGGTCCCTGCTGTACCAGTTTCCGAGGGCGAGGGCCACACTGACCAGCAGGATGAAATAATCCCCGTAATCCCGTCCCCAGGAGAAGTTCCCATAAGCCGCGCTCGGACCCTCTTCGCTGATAAACAGCCACTGCAGGATCCCCGTCAGGAGGATCAAAGCGGCGAACCGGTATTGGCGGTCCGAAAGCCTCCTGATGTTGACGGCGCATACCACGATCGCCAGAGCCAGCCCGCAGAGGAATCCGGCCTTGATGTGCGGCTGGGCGAACATATTTGTGAAGCCAATGACCACCTTGTCCTCGGAGTCTCCCCCCTCGGCATATTCGATCCGGTTCAGCAGGATCAGATATAGCCCTGCCGGGATGAGCGTGCAGCCCATCAGGAAGAGCCGCCAGAGCCGGCGCAGGAATCCCTCCCGGCCGCCCGCGATCAGTTCGATGAGGAACAGGATGCAGACGGTCGCCGCCAGATCCATATAGAACGACGGCTTCGCGTATGCGGACAGGAAGACTGTGACGGTCGTGGCGAGCCACCATCCCGCGTGCAGGCCATCCTCATAAGAGAGGAACAGCTTAAAGAAGCAGAGGGTCGCGATCATCGAAAACAGGATCATCGACTGCTGCGTCGGTGAATGCCATGCGAAAACATCGAAAGAGAACCGGTAGAAATAGGCGTGGAACCCGGGCACGTAGATCGGTGCCATGAACAGGGCCGCGATCGAGAAGAACTGGATGACCTGCCTTGCGGGGAAGATCCCGTCCTCCTTCAGATAGTACCGGATCATGAGAAAGTTGACTACGATAATAGCCGCGATCACGAGGGCCAGATAGATGTTCAGCTCCATCGTGTCCTGATTGATATCATACAGCTTGCTGAAGACGAATTCGATCAGCCGCTTCCAGTGCAGTGAAGAATCGTCCGCAGCGGAACGGACATAATACCGTATGTCGGAATGATACACATCCTTATAGACGACGATCATCCGGTGGAACAGCTCCAGACATAATGCGCTGATTCCGGTGATCAGCACCGCATAGCAAACATCCGTCCAGCGAAGGATGAGCGGCTGTCCGTCCCTGCATCTGATCTCATTTGAATGATTCCTGACCTTATCTTTCATTCCAGCCTCTCTCTTCTTAGTCTGCCTCTCCGGATCTCACCACGCTCCAGATCTTATATCCATCCACTTCATCCACCGGCTCATACCGGATCGCAGAGGCTCCATCCTCCGGATCCGCGTACCAGCGGTTAAAGTATTCCTCCATGCTGTCCACCCGCTTGTCTTCGATGACGTAGACCTGCGGGTTATCGATGATGTCCCGGAATACGTTGCTCAGTCCATAGGAATGCAGCCGGTCCATCAGGTAAGGTGACAGGGTCCCCCACCCGCCAAAGGTCATCACATTCGGGTCGGGATCCGGAACCTTGAGAGGATGCGCATAGGAATCCGTGTTGTTCTTCTCTCTGGTGCTGAACACGTACACGTGATCCTGATCCTCCGCGATCCGTTCTGCGAGCGCCGCCGGCCGAAGATGTTTCTCGATCTTGGCCGCATGATCCTGGCTCAGGTTGTATTCGAGCCACAGCCCTCCGCAAAGCGCGGCCATCATGACTACACTGGCCGCGATCCCGAAGAACCGGCCCACTCCATGTACGCCCCGGTGTTCCGCCGGATCCGGGCCATGCCAGAAGTGCTCCCATTCGAAGGCATGCAGAAGGAAGATGGTGGCAGATATATCTACGATCTCCGTGACCCGGTAGGCGGGTCTTCCCATCTGATAGAGAAGCACATAAAACGCCACCGCTCCGGCCCCTACGGCTATGACGTACCACCAGTATCTGGGTTTCATCCGGATCAGGGCTGCTAGTGCGATGCCCAGAAGGATCCAGATGTGGATCCCGCTGGAATCAAATTTTCTCATGTCTTTTATGATATGGGACACGCAGCTTTTGAAGGCAGACTGCATAGAGGTCCTCTCCGCCGTCTGGGATTTGTCATAGACCTCTTTGATCGCGGTCAGATTGTCCCTGCTGGCTGCGCCGTCATAGTCGAAGTACCAGTTATCGATCAGCGAGAAATCGTTCTTCGTGATATCGATCCCCGCGTATTCTTCCGGATGCTCCTTGAAATGCTCATAGATCGGATAGTCCACGACGTAGGAGCGGTAGGTGCTGTAATATATATAGTCCCTCAGTTCCTGCGACTTCAGGTTCTCCCCGTCGGAGGCGAAATGGCCGCAGGCGGCACCGCCCAGCAGGATCAGCACTAACACATAGCCTACCAGGCGTCCCGGCGACAGGAACCCTCCGGAAACCACCTCGCGTCTTCCGTGTATAAGGCGCATCACCAGATACAGACCCGCGAAGCAGATCGGGAAGATGCACATCTCGAAGCGGAGCATAGTGCTCAGGTACATGAACACCAGCGCCCAGAAATAGTACATGAAGTTCCTTTTATGGACGATCGTATCCACGATCAGCAGCATCCCGGCGACTGCCAGCAGCCCGGATGTCTTCGTGAACTGGATCACCGCATAGTGGTCAAAGGAGTAGATCGCAATGACCATGACGAAGAGCGCGTGGATCCAGAAGCTTCTGTCCAGATCCAGGGCGAGTTTCGTGATCATGACGAAAGCCAGATAGGAG
>JAFRLD010000051.1 GCA_017431395.1 Bacillota bacterium
ATCCTCATCGATCACCACAACGTCCGCAGACTTCCCCTCCGGCCAGGAAACGAACTTCGTCCCCCGGTAGACCGCTCCGTCCTCCGTCACCGTCTCTGCGAAAGCGCATTGCTGCAGGGCGATGCTCCCGCTTTCCTGGCACAGCAAAACCGGCGACAGCAAGAATAGGGCTGCCATCGCCAAAATGATGCCGGTATGAAGGATCGAAAGTCTTGTTAACTGCATGAGAATATTGTACCAAAAGGCTGCGTTTAACTCAATCAGATTACAGAAATGGCAAGACCCATCTCTGGATCTTGCCACTCTCATAGAGAAATACCCCCTTTTATGTTGTACTTTCTCGTAATTTTTACCCGTTTTCATGTAACATTTGTCATCTCATGCACCAAAAAAGGCGGCTTTCGCCACCTTAGCATATTTCCTGCTGATTGGTATTTTGTGCTTGCCTATGTTGAATACGGTCTTGTTCCAGACATTCACATAGTTTAGATTGACCACGTAACTGTTATGACAACGCAGGAAATGATCATCCAGCCGGGGCATCAGTTCATCCATAGTTCCATAAAAGTAAACTGTGCCCTCTCTCTTACCCGAAGATTCTGTGGTGTGTATGATGATCTTGCGCCGGTCCTTCTCAAAATAAAGGATCTCCTTCAGTGGGATCTGATAGGTGTGCTTCGCGAAGTGATAACTGAAGTATCTGTTTTCCCGGCGTTCAATACACTGCAGGGCTCTTTCCCATGCCTTGCGAAGGAGCATGCTATCGACAGGTTTTTTCAGGAACCAGACATGCTCCACTTCATAGACGTTCGGATAGAAAGTGTCATGCTCCGATGTGAAGATGATCTGCACAGCCGGGAGCATCTCCTTCAGCTTCTGAGCGAAGGAGATCCCATCGGTGCTTTCCGTAGCCGATGGTCCAGCCTTTGCAGACTCGCCCGAAGCGAGATCGATAAAACAGACTTCCGGATCCAGATGACCTTCCTCAACGTCAAGTAATGCTTCGGCTCGCCTTCCGAAGCACAGGATCTCGGTGTCTGTGATCTCTTTTAGCATTCCGCGCAGACGATCCATGGACCGTGTATCTGCATCTACGATCAGAACCTGCATATATATCCCTCATTCCCACACACTTTATATACAAGTTCATTATACCGCAGGCGAATTGCAGGTCTGTCAAAAAAACCAGTTAGAAGTACTCGTCATCGCTGCTTTTGAAGTATCCGCCGGAGCCGCCGGACTTCTTTTTGCCGGAGCTGGACGAACCGGAGGATTTCGACGATCCGGAAGAGCCGGAAGAGCCGCCGCTGGACCTTGGCGTATAGACTGGGGCCGGTGGAACATATTCGTAAACCTCGACCGAGATGGTCCTTTTGCAGCCGCCGGCGGTGATCGTCACTTTAGCGTTTCCGGGGGACTTCGCCTTGAGCCTACCCTTCTTGTTTACGGTCACGACGCTCCTGTTGCCGCTTTTGAACGTAATGGGTTCGTTCGCGAATTTCTTCGGGGACAATTCCGGAGAAAGTGTCTTCGAGCTGCCCTCCTCCAGGCGAAGCTCATTTGAAACACCGCGGATCTTCGTCACCTTCGGGACCACCCGGATCTCAACTTCCCGTTCATAGTCCCCCGCCGTGAGTGAAAGTTCCGTCTCTCCTACGGCAAGGGCCGAGATCCGGCCGTTCTTATTCACCGAAGCGATCTGCTCATCTTCGACACTAAAATCGATCGGCTCATCCTTGAACCAGTCCGGCTCGACCTTATACGAAGGCGCCAATTGATCACCAATATAGATCTCTTCAGAATTGTCGATTCCGGTGATCCCGGTCACCTCATCGGGGATGAAGGCATCAATGACACCGGCGACCAGGAACAAAAACACGACCGCGGCGAGAGCGACCCGGCCGATCCTGCGCCGGCGGGCCGACGGGTCCGGCACCCTGTGCAGGAATGCTCCCTCTTTCGGGGCGTCCTCCTGTACAGGATCGATAGAGGATCCTGAAACCCCTTCGGGCCCTTCCACACTGCCCTTTTCTTTTCCCTTTAGCTGCTCCAGGTCCCGGCGAAATTCAGTCGGACTATGATAGCGCTCCGAGGGGTCAAAGGCACATGCTTTGAGGATCAGTTTCTTCAGCCGGCGGGATCCATAGGCAGGTTCTTGCATAGGCTCACCCGCAATGCGCTTAGCGAAAGCCTCATCGTAATCATCGACACTGAGCTGGTTCGGGAACGACGGCATGAAGGGATTCCTGCCATCATTGAGATATTTATACATGACCATGCCGAGGGAATAGATGTCTGCACTCGGGCCATAAGCTTCCCCCCGGTAGACCTCCGGAGCCATGTAGGTATAGGTCCCTTTCCTCGAAAGCCCGATCCTGGTTTCCTCCACGACTCTCGCGATGCCGAAATCGCCCAGCTTGTATCCGCCGCTCGGCGACACGAAGATGTTCTCCGGTTTAACGTCCCGGTGGAGGATGTCGAACTGGCGGCAGTATTCCAGCGCCTTGCAGATATCAATGCCAAGCCGGAGCACGTCCGCCTCGTCCAGAGGATGCTCCAGGGAATGCTCGATCAGGGGGGTGAGCAGTTCGATCCGCATCAGGATATCCCAGCCGATGTCGTCCTCGTGCTCGATGATCTGGTGGTCCTCGTAGCTGACGATATGGCTGTGTCCCTTTAGCCGGGACATGAAGTCAAATTCGCTGACCACGTTCTGCACCATGGTCTCATAATAATGGGTCAGGTCAGCGCCGGTCATGCCGTCCGCCATAGCGCTCTTCACCTCATCTTCGCTCGACGGGATCGTGATCGCTTTCAAAGCGGCATGATAAGTGACGCCAAGCTCTCTCCGCTCCATAGCGTACACCTGAGCAATGGCGCCCTCTCCGATCTTCTCTGTTATATACCATGAGCCGAACAGCGGCTCATATTTCTTGTAGATGCAGTCTACACTCATCACGAAAACTTCACTTAATATATGGACAAGTCATTTTCATTCTGGAGTATTCCTCGTTCAGGTCCTGCCTGAGAAGGAGCATCTCCCGAATCGCGAGTTTCTCTTCTTCTTCTGTTATTTCTACCGAAAGGTCCTTATCTAGAACGCGCTGCTTCAGTTTCCTCTGCAGGGGGTGTTTCTCCTCCCATGCATGCAGCATATTGATCAGGATCCCCTCCTGCTGATCTACCGCATCAAGCGGGAAAAATCCCATCAGATCCAGATACTTATCCACCTCGTTCTGCATCATTCCCAGGGCAAGAGCCAGGGAAATATGGCTTCTCCTCCCCTTCGGGATATGCTTGAAATTGAGCACGTGCCGGTCCGACTTACGCTTCAGCGCATGGATCGTCTCCGGATCCCCCGACAGGTAGTTGATCATCGAATCATCCAAATAGCCCCGCAGCGTCGATAGGGTCGGCTTCTGATCATAATCCTTCGATGCAACTCGCTCCAGGATCATATTCACATACTGGTCCAGCATCCGCCGCGGTTTCGCGTAAGCTGTCTTCAGTGCGTCGATATGACTGGCGACGAACGAAGTGAGACCTTCGAACTGCTCATCGAAGCTGACCTTCCCGAGCTCCGCTGCCACCTGTGCCGTCTCCTCATTATGCTCGATATAGTCTTCCCACAGGTTGCTATAGGTCTGTGCGACCGCATCGGCGCATTGATCGAACAGCCTGTAATAGTTTCTTCCCGATTCCCGGTCTTTAGCGTTCGCCCCGATCAGGTAGATCCAGACCAGGTCCGCCGTGATGTCCTTGACATAAAGCTCCCGTTTCTTGCCGTATTTACGGATCCACCGGTTGATCGTATCCAAAGGCTGGCCAAGCGCCATGCCGACCCCGATATACGTTTCTCTTTTTTTCGGAAGTCTGTTATAAAAGACCGCTGCATCTGAATAGACCAAACCGGCGTACTCACAGATCTCCTTCTCTGAAACCCCTGTCCGGTCCATGTATTTGCGAAGTTCCTTCTGCCACTGCTTCAGCCGGTAGCCCGAGAAATACTCCCACCAATGCGCATCGACCTCAACCACCGTATGCGCAGTATCCGCAGCGAAATCCTTGGCTCCGGCTGTATCGTTACGAAACATGTACTTCTTCCCTTCATTGCTTTCTTGTTTTATTTTAACATAGAAGCCGTATGTCCGCAAAAAATACTGCCCTGAAGCCTTGGAATATGTAACAATCGACGCATTTTATGTCACGATTTGCTTATTTCCAGGCATTGAAAAAGTGGTATTTACAGATGCAAACACCACTTTTTTGTATCCTATTTACATATAAAAGTCTGCCGCTTCCTACTCCACCTCATGATTGAACAGCGGTGTCGAGAAATACCTCTCGCCGGTATCCGGCAGGATCGTGACCACGCGCTTGCCGGGGCCGAGCTCCCGGGCGAGCTTCATGGCGACGCAGACGTTGGTGCCGCTGGAGATGCCGCAGAGGATGCCCTCCTCCCGGGTCAGGCGCTTAGTGGTCTCCATGGCTTCCTCATCGCTGACCAGACAGACCCTCTGGTATACGCGCTGGTCGAGGATCGGCGGGATGACGCCGTCGCCGATGCCCATCTGCAGGTGGGTGCCGATGTTGCCGCCGGACAGGATCGCTGCGTTCTCGGGCTCGCAGGCCCAGATCTGGATGTTCGGGTTGTGCTCCCGGAGGATCCGGCCTATGCCCGTGATCGTTCCGCCGGTACCGACGCCGGAACAGAAGCCGTCGATCGGTCCGCGGATCTGTTCCAGGATCTCCAGGGCCGTGTTCTCCTCATGCGCCCGAAGATTGTCCTGGTTGCTGAACTGGTCGGGGAAGAAGACGTTCGGGTCATCCGATTTCATCAGCTTCGCCATTTTGATGCAGTTCTCGATGGCCTCGCCGATATCGTTATCATCGTGGACCAGACGGATCTCAGCTCCGTACTGGCTGACCAGCAGACGCCTCTCTACGCTGACGGAGTCCGGCATGATGATGATGGTCTTATAGCCTTTCACGGCACCAACCAGTGCCAGGCCGATGCCCTGATTGCCGCTGGTCGGTTCCACGATCACGGAGTCCTTATTCAGCCGGCCTCTCCTCTCCGCCTCTTCGATCATCTTGAATGCGGTCCGGGTCTTGATCGAACCACCGACGTTCATGCCTTCGTATTTGACCAGGATCTCCGCGTCTTCCGGTCCGGTCATGTG
>JAFRLD010000052.1 GCA_017431395.1 Bacillota bacterium
AAGCCTGTAAGAGGCTGCGTCCGGCCATAATGAACAGCGGATATGCCTTCCCGAACGAGAGGATCACCGTCAATCTGGTTCCGGCAGACCAGCCGAAGGTGGGCAGCCATTTCGATCTGCCGATCGCGATCAGCATCGTCCTGCTGATGGAGAGACAGGAGATCCCGGAGGATATTGCCATCCTTGGCGAGGTCTCTCTGGATGGGAGCGTGAATCCGGTACATGGCGTCCTTCCTCTTGTGATCAGCCTCCGGGCGGCCGGGATCCGCACGATCCTCCTTCCTTATGGGAATGCGGAAGAGGCCTCCGTTCTGAGGGATGTACGGATCCTCCCGGTCGCAACGATAAGGCAGGCGGCGGAGCATATCATGGGCCGGGAGAAGATCCCGGTATATCGGGGGAGCAGACGGGTGACCGGAATATATCATTCAGGGGATTTCAGTCAGGTGATCGGACAGGAAACGGCGAAGCGGGCGATGGTGATCGGTGCGGCAGGAGACCACGGGATGATGATGATGGGAAGTCCGGGATGCGGCAAGACCATGCTTGCCAGGCGGCTGCCAACGATCCTCCCTCCACTCACCTATGAGGAAAAGCTGGAGATCATGGGCATCCATAGTGTAGCCGGGTTGCTGCAGGCGGATGCACCGGTGATAGAGGAGCGGCCGTTTCGGAGCCCGCATCATTCCATCACGACGGTGGGACTGATCGGAGGCGGGTCCAGGGCGAAGCCGGGGGAACTGTCCCTGGCGCACCGTGGAGTCCTGTTTCTGGATGAGCTCGGAGAATTCGACAGCCGGGTGATCGATGCGCTCCGGCAGCCGATCGAGGACGGGTTCGTTCGCATCGTTCGAAGACAGGAGGAGGTCATTTTCCCTGCGCGCGTCATGGTGGTCGTCGCATCCAACCCGTGCAAATGCGGGAACCGGTGGGATGAACGGAAGATATGTACCTGCAATAGAGCGCAGCTGGCAAACTACTACCGGAAATTGTCCGGTCCGTTCTCCGACCGGATCGATATGCATATCAAGATGGTGGCAGTAGAGCAGAAGGACCTGTTTCAGGATGGTAAGCCAAAGATCGCGGCCATGACTTCCCGGCGGATGCGGGAGCAGGTGATGGCCGCCAGAGAACGTCAGGCGAGCCGGTTCAGGGGCAGCAGATACATATCCAATGGGATGCTGGATGAAGCCGGGATCGAGCAGTTCTGCCGGCTTGACGATGAATGCAGGCAGACGATGCGGTGGGCTTTCGATAAGATCGGTCTGACCATGCGCGGATATCACAGGGTCCTGAAGATCGCCAGAACGATCGCAGACCTGGAAGCGAGCGATGAGATCCGGGAGGGACATTTGATGGAAGCACTGGCCTACCGGAGCACAGAGATGGAGGAGGTGACGTCCTATGAGAGCAGATCAGAAGAGTGATTCCAGAGATAAAAAGAAGGAGATCCATCTTATAACCTTTGACGATCCGGAGTATCCCTTGCTTCTTAAAGAGATCAAGGATCCTCCGAAAACCCTCTATTATATAGGAAGGAAAGAATTGCTGCAGACCCGCTGCGCCGCCGTGATCGGGTCGAGGACTACGACCGCCTACGGCAGAAACACCGCCAGGGCGATCGCGCGGTGTCTCGCAGAGAACGGGATCACCGTTGTCAGCGGGATGGCGTCCGGAATAGACAGCTGTGCCCATGAGGGGGCACTAGAGGTCGGAGGCAAGACCATCGCAGTGCTTGGGACCGGCCCGGACCTCTGTTATCCTTCATCAAATCTGAAGCTTAAGGCTGCGATCGAAGCAAGAGGACTTGTACTCTCTGAGTTCCCGCCGGGAACGCAGGCATTGCCATATCATTTCCCCATGCGAAACCGTATCATCAGTGGTCTATCAGAGCTCACCGTCGTCGTTCAGGCCAGGGTCCGAAGCGGGGCGCTGATCACAGCGGAGCTCGCTGCGGAGCAGGGAAGAGAGGTTCTGGCAGTTCCCGGAAACATCGATTCCATGTACAACTTAGGGTCAAATCAGTTGATCCGGGAGGGAATCAGCCCGGTCACGACCATCGAAAACGTACTGGAGCCGTTTGGCCTCGATGGACGCAGGCGGGATGATGCAGCAGCGGGGCTTGGCGGCATGGAACGCCAGGTGTATCAGGCCCTCTCCGAGCAGGGAGAAATGAGTACCGATGAACTTTGCTTACGCTGTGACTGTACCCCCGGATACCTTCTTCCGATCCTGTCGGCGCTCGAGCTGAAAGGACTCATAACATCTGCGATGGGAAAATTTTTTCTTGCAAAACCGTGAAAATCCACCTATAATAAGCGCCGTATGATGTAGAAAAAAGGAGGGGTTTTCATGGCAGCCAAGAAGACACTTGTTATCGTGGAATCGCCATCGAAGGCTAAGACAATCGGCAAATTCCTCGGAAGCAGATACAAGGTGATCGCTTCCGTAGGACATGTCAGGGATCTCCCGAAGAGCAAGCTGGGGATCGATATAGAAGATGATTTCGAGCCGCAGTATATCAATATTCGCGGCAAGGGAGACGTCATCAAGGAGCTAAAAAAAGAAGCCAAGAAGGCATCAAAAGTATATCTGGCAACTGACCCGGACCGGGAAGGAGAAGCGATCTCATGGCATCTTGCATGGCTTCTGGGCATCGATGAAGATACGCCCTGCAGGATCGTTTTTAATGAGATCACGAAGAAGGCGATCAAGGAGGCGATCAAAAACCCCAGAAAGATCGATCTCAGCCTGGTGGACGCGCAGCAGGCCAGACGTGTACTGGACCGTCTGGTAGGGTACCAGATCTCACCGTTATTATGGAAAAAAGTCCGCAGAGGACTCAGTGCCGGTCGGGTACAGTCGGCGGCGCTGAAGATCATCTGTGACAGGGAACGGGAGATCCAGGACTTCCAGCCGGAGGAATACTGGAACATTTTCGCCACCTTCCGGAAGGAACGGCCCTTTGTTGCTAAGCTGACGACTAAAGATGGAAGGAAGATCAGCATTCCAGACAGTGAGGTGAACGAGAAGATCCTGAAGGAGCTGGAGGAGGGTTCTTTCGTAGTACAGAGCGTCGAAGAGAAGGAACGTCAGCGGAAGCCTGCGCCGCCTTTCACGACCAGCAGCATGCAGCAGGATGCTGCGAACAAGATCAATTTCACGGCCAAAAAGACCATGATGATCGCACAGCAGCTTTATGAAGGCGTTGAGATAAAAGGGATGGGGACCGTTGGTCTGGTCTCTTATATCAGAACGGACTCCGTCCGGATCTCCGAAGAAGCGAGAGCGGCAGCCAAGGATTTTATCGAGGCACAGCTGGGCAGCGACTATTATGAAGGGATCGTCTATTCCAACCGAAAGAAGGATGTACAGGATGCCCATGAGGCGATCCGCCCGTCCCATATGGATCTGGATCCCGAGTCTATCAAGTCTCA
>JAFRLD010000008.1 GCA_017431395.1 Bacillota bacterium
ACCAATGAAAAACCCCGCAAGGGGTTTTCTCCTGGGAAGGAAAACGGAAGGACTCGAACCTGGGAAGGCGCCAGCGTGAAGGGAAACTGTCCAGTGGACAGTTTCGTAGCTGGCGGGTCAAGCCGACCGAGCGGGGAGGCGCAGACCGGCAGAGCAGCAAAGCTGCTCTGTGTAAGTCCTGTCAGGCGCACCAATGAAAAACCCCGCAAGGGGTTTTCTCATGATATGACATAAAAAGGCCCACAGAATATTCACCCATGACCCAACCAACCCAAGACAAACGAATCTACACCCTCAGCCAGGAGCGCCCGGCCAAAGCGGTCGTGAAAATGGGCGTGCCCCTGACCTGCGGCATGCTCATCATGGTCCTGTACAATCTCACGGACACATTTTTTATTGGCATGCTCCGGGACGACTACCAGCTGGCGGCCGTCAATCTGGCCTATCCGGTCATGATGATCACCATTGCCGTGTCCAACATGGTCGGCACGGGCGGATCGACCCTGATCGCAAGATGCCTGGGGGCGAAAGATGAGGAAAAGGCGAATCATACCCTGACCAGCGCCTTCCTTCTGACCATTGTGACCGGGGCGGTGCTGGCAGGGATCGGCCTGCTTTTGCTCGGGCCCATCGTGCACGGGCTGGGCGCGAAAGCGAACACGACCGGATATACCGAAGACTACGTGCGGATCCTGCTCATTGGAACGATCTTCACGATGGGAAATTACACGTTTGGCCAGCTTTTGCGGGGAGAGGGGTCTGCGAAATACTCGATCCTCGGCATGACCGCCGGCACCGTGATCAATATCGCACTGGACCCGGTCTTCATATTCGCGCTCGGACTGCAGGTCCGCGGGGCGGCGATCGCCACGGTACTTGGAAACGCTGTTGGGATGGGGCTGACGCTTTGGCTTTATGCCAGCGGCCGCACGCTCCTGAAACCTTCACGGAGACTTTTGAAACCGGACGTGGAGATCGTGGGCGAGATCTACAGGGTCGGCGTTCCGGCAGCGCTCGAAACGCTGCTGACCTCGGCCGCCTTCATTGTGATGAACAATCTGGCGGTGACCTATGGAGAGCTGACCGTGGCGGCTATGGGCATCGCCCAGAAGATCATGTCGCTGGGCAATTACATCTACCAGGGGTTCGCGGCCGGTGTGCAGCCGATCATGGGATATAACTTCGGCGCAAAAAAATACAGCCGGATGCTGGAGATCCTCCGGGCCGGGCTGCTGATCGTCAGTGGGACGGAACTTGTCGTCATGGCGGTCTACGGGATCTTCGCCCCGTTTCTTATCGGGCTGTTCACGGGATCCCCGGAAGTGGTCGATACCGGCAGCCGGATCCTCAGGGCACTCATGTGCATCCTCCCGTTCGTAGGGGCCACGTCCATGTGCCGGATGTCTTTTCAGGCCATGGGCAAACCGATGTACGCATTGGGCATCACGATCGTCCGGCAGCTCGTGCTGTACATTCCGCTGCTTTTTCTCATGAATCACCTGTTCCATTTCGGCGGACTGATCTGGGCGCAGCCGGTCACTGAGCTTGTGATGATGGTCGTTTCTGTCCGCCTTCTCGTAGGGATGATCCGTCGCCTGCAAAGGCTGGACCTGCAAAAGCTGGACCGGCCGGGGACAGAACGCCCGCAGAGCTAGCGCCTGCGATTCCCGCGGAGAGAAATAATGCCCCAGACGGTCAGGACGAGGCCAAAGAAGATCATCAGCCAGACCCGGCTGGGATAGATGAACGAGAACGCACCGGTGGCACCGATGCCCGCGAAAATAAGCATCGCGATCCCCATGCAGAGACAGAAGATATTCACACCTTTATTTGAACCCATATTGACCTCCGAATGTGCAGAAAATGACAGGATGTGTGAAAAGTCTAACTCATATTTTGGTTTGTGTCAATTTCACAGGAATTTTTTGGAGATTAAGGTGGAAAAACCTTGGAATATAATGTATAATAAATGATATTTATGGGCAGTATGCCCTTTTTGGAGTCGAAACAAGACTGTACGCAGGAAAGATATATAACACAGGAGGATTCTATGCTTTGTAAACATTGCGGAAGTGAGATGCCCGATGATGCTATTTTTTGCAGCCACTGTGGAACGAAATTGATAGTAGCAGAGCCGGAACCGGAGCTGCCGGCAGAGCCGGAAGTCAAGGAACCGGTCGCTCCTGAGAAGCCGGTAGAGAAACCCGCACCGAAGCCGGCGGAGGAACCACCGAGGAAGCCATTTCTCGAAGAGATGCAATGGGATGTTTCAGAGTATCCTGACAGCAACGTTATAGAGAAAACGGAAGACATCAACTTTGACTGGAATACGGATCCCGACTCGGTCCCGGATCATGAACCGAGACGTCCGCAGGTCACGAAGCGGCCGGATCCGAAGCCGCTGGAGAGAAAATCCGCGGAAGGCGTCAGAGTTGCGGAGATCTTTGACCGGGTTGTCCCGGTAGAGGAATCAAAAGCTGCCGTTGAGGAAGTGAAAGATGCTGATCTCGGCGACCTCAGCCGTATCGACAAGTTCTCCACATTTAACCGCAAGAACGCTGAATTCCAGCAGCTTCTTGACAGGGAATATGAGAAGATCAAGGATGCCGGAACGATCGGAAGGGAACAGTCCCAGGCAGATGTCATCGCGAAGGAGAAATTTGACTCCAGACAGGAAGAGATGACGATGGATCAGTTCCTGGAGAAGGAAGGCGCCGTGAAGCTGTATGAGCCGAAGCCGCTGGAGAGCGATGTGCTCGCCAGGATCGAGGCCCAGGAGAAACAGCGTGCCCGTCAGAAGGCGGAGGAGGAAGCCAGAGCGAAAGCTTTAGAGGAAGCCCGCGCAGAAGCCGAGGCTAAGAAAAAAGCTGAGATCGCCAGGCTGAACAGCGAAGAGGAGGCCAGCGCAGCGGCCGCCGAAGAGATCCGTCTGGCAGAAGAAGAAGAGATCCGTCAGCGCACAGAGGCGGAGGCGAAGCGCAGAGCTGAGGCAGAAGCTGCCCATCTCGAAGCCATCGCTAAGCGCAAGGCGCAGCAGGAGCAGGAAGCTCTGAGATTAGAGGAAGAGAGACAGGCAGAAGAAGCCCGTCAGAAGGCAGAGGCAGAGGAAAAAGCCAGAGAAGAAGCCCTCGCGAAGGCGAAGGCGGAGGCAGAAGCTGCGAGAGCTGCAGAAGAAGAAGCCCGCAAGAAGGCGGAGGCAGAGCTGAACGCTGCCCGTGAAGCGGCGCGGATCCGTGCCCAGCAGGAAGCCAGCGCAGCGGCCCGTGAGGAAGCCAGATTCAGAGAAGAACAGGAGAGACGCCGCTATGAAGAAGAGGCACTTCGTCAGAAGCAGGCCCTGAGAGCGCGTCAGCAGGAGAGAGAAGAGAACACGAGCGCTGTAGAAGCAGAGGTCAGGGACGCTCTGGAGCAGACAGCGCGGATGCGTGAAGAAGAAGAAGCTAAGATCAAGGCGGCTCTGGCAGGGATCCGGAGCGGCAGATTTTCTGATACCATCTCAGCCGGTGAACCAGCACAGGAAACGGTCGAGAGAAAAACACAGCCGGTCGTGATCCCGAAGGCGGAGATCGAGCAGGCACTGGCGCACGCAGCAGCGGAACCGGCTGAATCAGCTGAACCAGCAGCGGAACCGGCCGAAGAAGTTCGTCCGGAGCCGGCTGCAGAGCCTGAACCAATGGCAGCCGAAGCAGAGCCGACGCTGGCAGATGCCTTCGAAGCACTGATCGATGCACCGGAGAAGGCGGCAGCGGAAGCAGGCGAAGCAGCAGCCGAAGCGGCGGAAGCTGCGGAAGAAGCAGTAGAAGCAGCCGAGGCCATTCCGGAGAGCCCGGAAGCACCCGCGGTAGAGCCTGTTGCTACAACAGCCGAAGAGATCGAAGAAGCACATCGCGCGACACAGAACCAGATCGATGAAATGGCTAAGGCCAGACGGACCTTCTTCGAGGATTTCCCGGATGCAGAAGAACTTATGACTAAGGCTGAGCCTGCTTTCGGGCAGACCAGAATGGTCGATAAGGATGCCCTGATGGCAGATATCGACTCCACGAAGAAGATCTCCAGAGAGGAACTGCAGGCAGCTGCAGCCGCAGAGGTCGCAGGAGTCAGCGCCGCAGAGGTCGCAGGAGCGGCAGATCATGGCGCGAGAGAAATGGGATTCAAGGAACAGCTCAGCGAGATCGATGAGCTGCTCAGCCAGTTCGCGCAGACGAATACGACAGAGCCGGACATCGAGCCGCAGGTCCAGGACGTTCCGTTCGAGGAGCCTGTGACCGAGCCTGTTTTCGAGCCGGCAGCAGAGCCAGCCTTTGCACCTGCAGAGGAGAGCTTCGGAACGGAAGGAACCATGTTTGAGGCACCTGATGCAGTCGCAGAGGATGTCCAGGATGACATGGATATTATAGATCAGTTAGAAGCAGCCGC